>JACQYS010000022.1:300000-518615 GCA_016208105.1 Desulfovibrio sp. | reverse complement strand
AGGCCTTTTCGGTTCCGAACCGGCGCTGGAATGTAATCAGGTCCATATCGTGGTAAGGTTTGGCCATGGCGAGCCTCCTCAACAGTCTAGATTCTTTCTATAAAGTATGGAAATTGCGGAGCGAAGGCAATAGCCACGTTCCGCAAACGGTTTGCCAGCGGCACGCTCCATGGCTCTTTGGACCAACAGGGTCCCCCCCCCGGAGTAGGCGAAGCCCTTTCCCGGTTCGCCAACGATTGCCACCTCGGGTGTGGCGGAAGGCGACTGGCCGGACAGCACCTGATCCAGGGAGGGAAGCAGACCGTCCGGGGCATACCCGGGGAAACCCGGCACGGAAAAGCCTGCGCTGTGGTTCAGCAACCGGGCCATGGTGACGCCTGGCGCCCCGGCTTGCGCGTCCAGGTCGAGCTTTTTGTCCGAGGCCATGCGCAGTGCCGTGAGGGCCGTGATCGTCTTGCTGATGGAGGCGGCCTGAAAGAGGGTTCTGGCCGTGACATCCGCTCCGAAGCCGTCGGCCCAGTCAAGCTGGCAGCCGTCCACCACCGCCACGGCCACGGCCGGGACCTTCAGGTCCTCCATGCGTTGCTGGATGGTGGCCTTTTCCCAGCCCACAGGCCCTAGCAGCCCCCGCTCCACGCTCTGCTTGCGCGCTGCGCCGAGGACGCCATCCGGATCGTCCGACTCCTCCCCTCCGGCCAGGCAGCCGACCGGGGACAAGCAGATAAGAATAAATAGAAATAAATAAAGATGGGGCCGCATAGACCCTGTGTGAACCAGAGGCAGCTTCAGGTCAAGACCAGTTAGGCTCCAGGCAGCCTGTTGAAAAATTCCCCCTGGCGGCGTTGCCGCACAAAAGTCAAACCTTCGCGTATGTCAAATACGCTTCAGCCTTGACTTTTGTCAGCGCCTTGCCAGCTGGTTTTTTGAACAGGCTTAAGAAAATCGACTTTTACAAGGGGTTGTTAGGCAGCGGATATTTGCCGCAGGTGAATTTTTCGCCTTCGGGACAGTAGCCCAGGCGTTCGCACTTGGCCCCGGCAACGTTAAAGACCTCGGGCAGGGAAGCGCGGCACAGCGAGAGCATCTTGTCAGACAGGGCGCGTATCTCCCATTGGGCGCGCATGCAGGAGCGGTGTTCGAAGAAGTTAAAGAGTGACCGGCAGTTCATGGTGGCCACGATGCGGGTCTCGGCGGCCTGGGGGAGCACGAAGCGAGCGTCCTCCTTGGCCTTGTCCTTGCGCCCGTGTTGTTCAAGAATTTCTTTGAGATCCCGGTAGGTGGCCCCCACCTCTTCCATGAAGGCCTCGAAGCGGGCCTTGGCCTCGGGGATCTTCTTGATGGCTGGCGGGAGGATATAATCAAAGGCGGAGGCGTCGACATAGCGCTGGGACTGCTGCGAGTAGCTGGCGATGCGGTGGCGCACCAGCTGGTGGGTGAGCGCCCGGGACACGCCCTCGATGGCGAAGGTGAAGCTCACGTGCTCGATGGGGCTCACGTGCCCGGATTCCAGAATCTTGGCCACGAACTCGGCCTGCTTTTCGCGCGATATTTCCCCGGCCAGTAGCCTGGGCCACATGTCCGCCACGAAACCGGCGTGGTAGCACTGGCGGAAGGCGGCGTAGATGAGCGAAAGCGGTTCCGGGGTATAGGCCAGAAGGGCCACGTCGAGGTGTTTTGCGGGCATTGTCTCGCCTGTGCCCCGCCGCACAGGCGGGTTTAAGGGTGATTCTCCTGATTTGCCGCTTCGGCTATATGGGATTCCAAAGGGACGAAGTCCCTTTGGCCGCCGGAGGCATCTTCCTCTTCCAAGCGTCTTCAGCCCAGCGCGTGCGTCTTCAGGTGCTGGTAGGCCTTGGCCGTGGCCACCCGCCCGCGCGATGTCCGCTTAATGAGGCCGCACTGGATCAAATACGGCTCGTAGATGTCCTCCAGGGTCCGCACTTCCTCGGAGCAGGCCACGGCCAGGGTCTTCACCCCGACGGGGCCTCCGCCGAACTGGTCCACCAGGCAGGAGAGTATCTTGCGGTCCATCTGGTCCAGGCCGTGCGGGTCCACGTCCATGCGCCCAAGGGCCACGCGGGAGAGTTCCTCGTCGATGACCTCGATGGAGGACACCACGGCGAAGTCGCGCACCCGCCGCAAAAGTCGCCCGGCGATGCGGGGCGTGCCCCGCGAACGCTTGCCGATCTCCAGGGCCGCCTCCGGGGTGAGCTTGACGCCAAGTATCTTGGCGGCCCGGGTGACGATGGTGGCCAGTTCCTTGGGCGAGTAGAAATCCAGGCGGAAGATCACGCCGAAGCGGTCGCGCAGGGGTGAGGTGAGAAGTCCGATGCGGGTGGTGGCCCCCACCAGGGTGAAGGGCTCGAGATCAATTTTCACCGTGCGCGCGCCGGGCCCCTGGCCGATGATGAGGTCCAGCTTGAAGTCCTCCATGGCCGGATAGAGGATCTCCTCAACGGCCGGAGGCATGCGGTGGATTTCGTCGATGAAGAGGATGTCGTGGCTGCCAAGATTGGTGAGAATGGCGGCCAGATCGCCGCCACGTTCCAGCACCGGGCCCGAGGTGGAGATGAGGTTCACCCCCAGTTCCGAGGACATTATCTGGGCCAGGGTGGTCTTTCCCAGACCCGGCGGGCCGTAGAAAAGGGTGTGGTCCAGGGACTTGCCCCGCTCGGTTGCCGAAGAGAGATAGACCTGCAGATTGGAGCGCAGGTCGTCCTGGCCGATGAAATCAGCCAGGCGGTTGGGGCGTATGGTGTCTTCTACGGGCTTGGTCATGCTTTGGAGGCCGCGATCTTTTTCAAGCAGGCGCGTATGGCCTGGGCCACGTCCAGGTCCGGTTCGGCCTCCAGGGCCTCGCGCAGGATGGGACCGGCCTGGGAATCCGTATAGCCCAAGTTGACCAGGGCCGCCAGGGCGTCGCGGAACACGGACCCGGCCGGGGTCTGCCCGGACACGGCCTGGGGCGAGGCGGAGATGTCAGCCAGGGCGTACTTGAGTTCCAGGATCATGCGCTGGGCGCTCTTCTTGCCAATGCCGGGCACCTGGGACAGGGCCGCGACGTCCTCGCGCGCGGCAATGGAGGCCAGGTCCGCCACCGAGTAGCAGGAAAGCATGGAAAGCGCGGTCTTGGGGCCTAATTTGGGAACCTCGATGAGCGAGCGGAAGGCCCGGCGCTCCTCGCCTGAAGCGAAGCCGAAGAGGCGGGTGCCGTCTTCGCCGGTCTGGGCGTGCACGTACAGGGAGGTCTCTTCGCCCTTGCCCGGGAGGTTGGCAGCCGTGGGCGTGGACACGCTCAGTTCATAGCCGACACCCGAGGCCGTGAGGACCAGGCAGCTCTTTTCGGATTTCTCCAGGAGTTCACCGCGAAGATAGGCGATCATGGCTCCCCTGAGAGGCGCTTCACGCGCCTCTGGTTCAAGTGGCACACGGCCACGGCGAGCGCGTCCGAAGCGTCTGCGGCCAGCGGTTTTCGGCATCCGAGCACCTGTGCGACCATGAAGGCCACCTGCGACTTTTCAGCCCGGCCCACGCCCACCAGGCTTTTTTTCACCACGGTGGGCTCGTAGGCATGAACTCTCAGCCCGGCAACGGCGCAGCATGCCATGGCCGCGCCCCGGGCCTGCCCAAGCTTAAGCGCCGAGGAGACGTTCTTGGAGACGAACACATCCTCCATGGCCGCCTCGTCCGGCTTGTGGCTGGCCAGGAGCTTGGCCAGCTCCTCGAATATGGCCCCCAGGCGCAGGTCCATGTGGCCCAGGCGCTCCACCCGGATGACCCCGGCGTCAACCAGGGACAGCACTCCGGACTGTTCGCGGACGATGCCCCAGCCGGTGTTGCGCGAGCCGGGGTCCAGGCCAAGCACCACCACGGAGGCCATGTCAGGCCTCCACTCCGTTCATTACCATCACCATGCGCCTGCCGCCCTTGCTCGAAAGCAAGAAGGGATTCCAAAGGGCGCCGCCCTTTGGCCGCCGGAGGCTTCCCCCCTGGCATTCCTGCAGCAGCACGGCATGATCCGGCCCCTAGCCCAGCTCAGCCAGCAAGGCCTCGGGCAGTTCGAAGTTGGAATGGGTCCGCTGCACGTCGTCGTAGTCGTCCAGGGCGTCCAGGAGCTTTAAAAGCTTGCGGCCGGTCTCCACGTCCACGTCCACGGTGTTTTTGGGCACCATGGTGATCTCGGCGGACAGAAGCTCCATTCCGGCGTCCTCCAGGGCCTGGCGCACGGCGTCGAAGTCCTCGGGAGCGGTGTTTATCTCCCAGGTGTCGCCCTCGCCCAGCACGTCGTCGGCTCCGGCCTCAAGGGCGGCCTCCATCACCTGGTCCTCGGCGTACTTGGCCTTGTCGAGCTCGATGACGCCCTTCTTGTCGAACATCCAGCCCACGCACCCGGCCTCGCCCAGCTGGCCGCCGTTCTTGCTCATGATGGAGCGGATGTCGGCCACGGTGCGGTTGCGGTTGTCCGTGGCCGCCTCGATCAAGATGGCCACCCCGGCCTGACCGTAGCCCTCGTAGGTGATCTCGTCGATGTTGCCGCCGGCCAGCTCGCCCGTGCCCTTCTTGATGGCCGTGTCGATCTTGTCCTTGGGCAGGTTCACGGCCTTGGCCGCGGCAATGGCCGAGCGCAGGCGGGCGTTGATGCCCGGATCGCCTCCGCCGGACTTGGCCGCGAGCATCAGCTCCTTGGTGACCTTGGTGAAAACCTTGCCTTTCTTGGCGTCCTGGGCGCCCTTGCGCACCTGGATGTTCTTCCATTTCGAATGTCCAGCCATCTCTCCTCCGGATATGTCTATCAGCCCCGGTAACCGAGGCCTACGATGAACAGCTCGAAGCTCTCCGATCGGGAGCTTTTGGGTTTAGCGGTCTTGACCTTTTCAAAGGCCCCGCGCATGGAGTCCATGAACGGCTTCACATCCGGGCCCATGAACACTTTGGCGATGAAGTGGCCGCCCTGTATCAGGCAAGTCCCGGCCAGGGCAAGGGCCTGCTCGACAAGCTCCAGGGAACGGGCCTGGTCGGTCAGGCGGTTGCCCGTGGTGTTGGGGGCCATGTCGCTTATAACCAGATGAAAGGGTTTCATGGAATCAAGAAGCGCCGTGAACTCCGGCCCGGGTTCCAGGGCGTCGCACACCAGGAAGGTGACGTTCTCGGGAAAGGCGGTGTCCGTGGGGTTTCTGTCCACACCCACCACCCGTCCCGTGGGGCCGACCTTCTGGGCCGCATAAAGGGTCCAGGAACCTGGAGTGGCGCCAAGGTCCAGCACCTTCTGGCCGGGTTTTATAAGCTTGAAGCTCGCGTCCAGCTCCTGAAGCTTGTATACGGAACGGGCCGGGTAGTTCTCCTGCTTGGCGCGTTTGAAATAATGATCGTGCAGTTTTTTCATGGCCCCTCCGGCCCGGACCTGTAGCAAAGGCCGCGTGCACATGCCAGCCCTCCCCAGGCGGCTTCGCCTGAAAGACGAACTGGGCGTTACAAAAACGCTCACCAGCGGCCACGAGACCGTGAGGACGTCATCAAGCCGGAACTGGCTGGTGCTGGGGCTCGGGCCGGACCCGCAGGCCATGGCCCAGGGCTTGGCGCCGGACGCCGTGGTCAGCTACCTGGAGTGCCCCACTTTTTTCGACCAGGCCGGAGCCGACTGGCAGGCCGACATACCGGCCAACTGGCAACGGGTGTATACCTTTGATCCGCTAAGCGACCAGAACGTTCTCATGTATCAGGCTGCCATGCACCTGTTTCCCGGATTCTGGGGCCCGGTGGGAGCGGCCTTTGCCCTGCCTACCCCCGCCAAGCGCGACGGTTCTGGAGCAAAAACGGCTCTTATCCCACTGGTGCGCTCACGCCTTATCGCCTCGGAGGCCGCCCAGGCGCTCCAGGAAGAGGGGTTTCTGGTCCAGCCTGTGGCAGTAAACGGCCTGGTTCCAACCCTTGAGCAGAGCCAGCCCGAAATCTTTCTCTCCATCAACTTCGCGGGCCTCGATTCCTACGGAGCGGCGTATTCGCTGCTCGCCCGCGCCGAAGTGCCCGTGGCGGTCTGGTGCGTGGACAACCCCTTCCACTCCCTCTCGGGAGTAAAGAGCGGGTACTGGAAGGATGTCCACATCTTCGTCACGGACAGCTGGTTCGTGGAGCCCCTCAAGCGCCACGGCGCCAGGCACGTCCACCACCTGCCCCTGGCTGCCAACCAGGAGTTCTTCAAGGCCACCCCAAGCAGGCCGGATCTGGCTGACAAGCTTCTTTTCGTTGGCCGAAGCGCCTTTCCCGGCAAGAGCGACTTTTTCGCTGGCCTTACCGTGCAGGAGGACGCCTGGGCCGAGGCGCACACCATGCTCGCACGCGGTGAACGCCCGGATTTCGGATGGTGGGCCGCACGGTTGGGCATCGATTCGTTCTGGCCCGGCAGGCAGGCCCGCAGGGCCGGGTTCGCGGCGGAGGAGTCCGGCCTGGCTTGGCGGTCCATGGTGATACAAGAGGCTTCCAAGGCCGGAAACCTGGCCGTCTGCGGAGACGATGACTGGCGCAAGCACGTGGACGCCACGTACACCCTGCTCCCATCCGTGGACTACTACGGTCCCCTGGCCTCCATGTACGCATCGGCGAGGTATGTTGTGGGAGCCACCAGCCCCCTTCTGCCGCACGGGCTCACCCAGCGCCATTTCGACGTCTGGGCCGCTGGGGGCTGCCTTCTCACCGACGACACGCCGGGCCTGGGCATTTTCCCCGAGGAGCTGACCAAGCCGATCACGTTCAAGAGAGCCTCGGATATTGCAGTGGTGGCCAAGAATTGCGGCCCGGAACGGGACGGGCTCATCGGGCAGTGGCGGGAGCTCATCGCCAGGGAGCATACCTATGCCCAAAGAATACGCACCATCCTGGAGCGCATATCCCCTTGACCACCAGCGGCTAAGTGCCTAATGTGCGCGTCTCTTACGGGGGCGTAGCTCAGCTGGGAGAGCGCAGCGTTCGCAACGCTGAGGTCGTGAGTTCGATCCTCATCGCCTCCACCAAAGATTACAGGGCCTTACGGCGGAAGTCGTAAGGCCCTGAACTTTTTGGGATATGCGGCCGCGGGAAAGGCCTACAACTTACGGATTCATCACCAAAGTCTCAGCCCGCTCCGCGAGAAACGTCGCGTACCCCCGGTCCATGTGACGTGTTGAGAACAGATACACCGCTCCCGTGGACGCGGTGGTGAAGGTGATATCCTTACACTCCGGCCTCACAGCTATGGTTTTCAGGGCCGACTCTATCTCTTCAGGGGTTAGCCCGAAGGGCGGCGCCTCGAAAAGCTCCACCGGCACGGGTCGGGGGTAGTCCCGGCAGTTGGCCCTGATCTCTTCGGCCATGAGCGCCATCGGGGAGCCTTTGCGGTCCAGGATGAGGGCGTAGGTGCGGCTGAGAATGTCCGGGGCGTGGTAGAGGGTCTGGCCGGAGAGCCCCGTGAACGAAGCGATTCCGGGATTAGCCGACAGGGCCGCAGCGACCTCCTGCGGCAGTTCGGGAGCACGTTCAGCCTCCCCCCCCGCCATCATCGCCAGCACTTCGTCCAGCGTCACCAGCCGCACTTCCCGGCTGGCCTTGCAAACCGCCTCAACCGCGGCCTGCGCCAACGCCGCTTCCTGGGCGGCCTGAGCTGACCCGGAGTCCGTCACGCCCTGGGACAACGTGGCGTCTTGCCTGGGCTTCATCCCTTGCTCCCCGGGGTTCCCCCTGTGCTGCCCCCAGTGCTGCCGGGAGTGAGCTTGGCGGCCTGCAGCCCCTTGCCCACATCGGCAAGCCCAAGCCTGGCGTAGCTCTCCATGGTGGGCGCGCCCAGAGCCTTGTCCCAGCCCATGACCTCGTAAAATAAATCCATGGCCCGGGCGATGTCGGCCTGTTCCATGCGGATGGTGCCCTTGGTGAAGGGGGGCGTGTCACCCTTGTCGTGGTAGACCCATTCAGGCACCAGGTCGTGCGCCGCGCGCATGTCCGCCCGGCCCATGTCCCTTATGGTCAGGGCCCGGTGCAGGGTGAAGATGCGCTCGCCAATCAGGTCGAGCTCAGCCCGGTCCGTCTTCCTGCCCGTGGCCAGGCTATAGAACTTCGATTCCAGGCTGTCGTCGCCCGAGTAGCCCCGTTCCTTGAGGGGCGACGCCACCCAGGGCCCCATCCAGTTGCACAGACCAAGCGAGTCGTGCAGTTCCTTGCGCACCAGGGACCATCTGGCCCGCCTGGCCTTGGCCGCGTTCATGGGGGTGTAGTTGCCGGCCGCGTCCACGGCGTCGGCAGACCCCCAGATGTCCTCGGCCAGTTTCTTCTGCACCGCCAGGGGCAGGCCGTTTCGCACGAAGTTGCAGTGGGAATGGCACTGGGAGTCGCGGTTGTACTGGGTGTTTATGATCACCCCGCACTGGCCGTCGTCCTCGTTGGCGTGGTGCTTGGGGTGGCCCATCTTCCAGTAGAGGCTCGCATGGTCCTTGGTCCAGGACTCTTCGGGAACACCCCACTTGGAGAAGATGCCCCCCGTGCCCAGGCTCAGCACGTGGCCCAGCTCCCCCTTTCGCTCCGCGATGCGGGGGATGATGTCGAACAGGAAATCCGGATCGCCGGCCTCATACTTGTCCCAGGGGATGGAGGCGTATTCGTCCGAGCCGATCTTGGTTTTGAGAAGTCCGTCGTGATAAAGCTTCATCAGATCGCGCTGCAACTGGCCGTAGTTGCACCACAGCCCCAGGTCGTCAGCCAGGTGCATGCCCACCATGCAGGCTTCCAGGGCGGTCTGGCCCTTCAGGCCGCCGGGGAGCTTCTTAAAAAAGCTGCGCCCGAACAGAAGGCCGGTGCAGGTGTTCTGCCCCATTTCCTTGATGCCGTACTTGGCGGCCACCGAGGGCACCTTGACGATGGTATGGCAGCGGATGGGGCAGGCCGTGCAGCCGTTGCCGCGAACCGTGTGCTTCCAGGCGTTGTCGCCTAAAAAGAAGGCCGCGCTGTTGGTCCGGAAGGCGATGCGGTTAAGATCGTAGATGTTGCCGGTTATTTCGATGGGCGGTTCGGCCGCGCCCCAGCGTTTGCCCGGCTCGCCCACCCAGCGGGAACCCGGATTGTAGTACTCGGATTGGGGGGTGGGAAAGCTCGGCACCACGTGCTGGTTGTTGGCGCCGAGAATGGAAAGGTGGAACTTGACCAGCTTCTCCCACTCCGATTTGTCCCCCGCGATATGCACCGCGCCGCTTCCCTGCACCCCGATGGCCTTCAGATTCTTGGACCCCATCACCCCACCCACGCCGCCAGCGGAATGCGACACGGAATTGGCCACTATGGCCATGGGGGCAAGCTTCTCCCCGGCCTGGCCGATGGCCGCCACCGCGCAGTCCGCGCCCATTTCCTGGCTGATCTCCAGGGTGGCCCGTCGGATGCCCGAACCCCAGAGACGGGAGGCATCGCGGATCTCCACCCGGGAATTGCGGATGAAAAGCCATACAGGCCTGTCCGCCCGGCCTTCTATTATAATGCCGTCATACCCCGCGTATTTGAGCTTGGCCGCGAACTGCCCGCCCATGTGCCCCGAGCCAACAAGAGCTTTCGGCCAGACCGTGGGGAAAATGGTGGTCACGGCCGTTCGCCCGTTGCAGGGCACGCCCGTTCCGGCCAGCACGCCCGTGGCGAAGACCAGCTTGTTGGCCGGGTCGAATGGGCCGGTTCCGGCCGGGACCTCGTCCCAGAGCACCCGGTACCCCATGCCCGTGCCGCCGAGCATGTCCCCGTATTTCTCCACAGTATCCTGGGTGCTGATCTTTCCCGTGGAAAGATCCACCCGCAGCACCTTCCCGGCAAAGCCTCCGGTGGCAGCGGCCATAATGGGCTCCTTGAATAAACCTTACTTTGCGGCCGGATTTCTTCCGGACGGAACATGGCACTCGGCGCAGGCCTTGGCCTTGTTGGCCGGAATGAGGGACAAAAGCACCCCGCCCTTTTCCCCCTCCCGGGTGAGATCGCGCCAAGGGACATACCGTAGCGCTTCGGCCGGGCAGGCTTCCACGCACTTGGGCTTGCCGTTGCACAAAAAACACTTGGAGGATTTCTGGCGCTGTTCGTCAAAGGAGATAACGTTCCAGGGGCAGGCCCGCTGGCACATGCGGCAGCCCACGCAGGCAGCGGCGTTCACCACCCTGGCCCCGGTTTTGGGGTCGTCCGTGATGGCGTCCTGGGGGCAGGCCGTGGCGCAGGGTACCGGATGGGGGCATTGGCGGCACACGCCCTGGACCACCAACCCGTTGCCCCAGGAGCCCTGCATGCGCGGGCCTCCCGTCGGGCCTTCAGGGCCGAAATACAGCGAGCGGTCGATCTTGATGCGCGAAAGGGTGGGCTGGGCGCGGCCGTCGTTAAACTCCGTACAGGCCAGTTCGCAGCGCTGGCAGCCCACGCAGCGGGTGGGGTCGGCCAGCAGCATCCCCTTGGCGTTGTCCAGGATAACCAGCGGAGCATCCGCCCCGAACGCCTCGCATAACCCCAGAGCGGTGATGCCCCCCACGGCGCAGGCCGAAAACATGAGAAAGCCCCGGCGCGACAGCGCTGCCTCAAGGCCCGCCGCTTCGGCCGCCAGCTCGATGAGTTCAGGGTGTATGCCTCGTTTCATGTTCCCTCCCGCCGGGCAGGCCCTTGGCGCTCCCCGGCCTTGGCGCGCCGGAAAAATGATTATAACTGGTACTCCAAGACCTTGTGCACTTCAATCGCCAACCGCAAGCGGAAAATATGGACCCCAATATCGCCTTCGCCATCCAGGAATATCGAGAAGGGACGCTGCGCACCACCCGGGTGAACGCCATCCGGGAGATTCCCCTGCGCATCGTGGTCAACGGCCGGGATGTGGTCTCCATGCAGTGCACGGGCATTGAGCCCAGGTTCCTGGTGGCGGGGTATCTGTTCAGCTGCGGCCTGATCGAGACCGCGCAGGACATCACGGCCATGGATGTTACGGAAGACGGCCCAGGTATCACAGGTATCGAGGTACGAGTGGAGATAAGGGGAACCCCGGCCAGGCTTCTCGGCATGAGCCTCACCTCCGGCATGGGCAGGGACCTTCTGGCGCAAGCTGAGACGGAGACACCGGAGGGCAAACCCGGCCTGGCCCGCATCCCCTTGCCGGCCGAACCGTATCTGCGCCCGGAAAAAATACTGGACTTGGTACGCGAGCTCCACGCCCGGTCCACCCTCTACCGCCTGACCCGGGGCTGCCACAATTCGTCGCTGTGCACGGCGGAAGACATGCTTCTCTTCCGCTCGGACATCGGCAGGCACAACGCCATAGACACCATCGTGGGCCAATGTTTGCTGGAGAACATCGGTTTGCGGGACAAAATGATCGTGTCCACCGGGCGCATCGCCTCGGAGATCGTGCACAAGGCCGTGCGGGCCGGAATCGGGGTGTACGTGTCCGTAGCCGTGGCCACCAGCCAGGCCGTGGAAACCGCCAGGCGCTATGATCTGACGCTCATCGGCAACGCCACCGAGGACACATTCTGGGTGTACAACGACCCCGGCCGTCTGTTTTCCTAGCATTGGCTCCAGCCGCGAAGGCACCGCGTTCCGCCCGCACTATTTGGCCTGACACCCAGGTGTTCGGCCTGATATAGTTGATTTTTCGCAATTGCTGTTGCCCAATCCGGCCATCCCGAAGTATCATGTTCCTGAAACGGCATGATCGGCTTTGACGCGTCCGGCCTTGAAGGTCCCGCGCGGAGCAGATGCCGTTACGGCCCTGCCAACCATCATGGAGTACACCCGGATGGTCTCACCCTGGATAGACATCTCCGTGCCGCTTCGCACAGGCATGGTCCACTGGCCGGGCGATCCCCCCACCCGGATAAACCGCGTGCAGGACCTGACGCGCGGCGATGTCTGCACGGTGTCGCGCATCGACATGTGCGCCCACGCTGGCACCCACATGGACGCACCCGCCCACTTCATTCAAGGCGGCACCGCCATCGACAACATGCCGGTTGATACGGGCATCGGCCCCGCCCGGGTGATCGCCATCCAGGATTCACAATCCATCACCGCCCAGGAGCTGACCGGACACCGCATCAGGAAGGGCGAGCGTCTTCTCTTCAAGACCCGCAATTCTGGACGCTGCTGGGAAACCGACGATTTCTCCCCAGATTTCGTTTCCATAACCCCCGAGGCTGCCGCCTATCTCGCCTCGCGCAAGGTGAAGCTGGTGGGCGTGGATTCTCTCTCAGCCGGCAGTGCCCAGCCTGACGGGGACGAAACCCACCGGATACTCCTTTGGGCCGGGGTGTGGATCGTCGAAGGGCTTAACTTGTCGAAGGTGGAGCCGGGGCCCGTGCACCTTCTCTGCCTGCCCCTGAAGCTGGAGGGGGCCGAAGGGGCGCCAGCCAGGGCGATACTGCGCCAGGTCACCCGGGTCACCCGTCGAGGACGGAGCACGCGATGAACGCAGAAGAGAAAAGACTCCATGAGGACAGGAAAAAGAAGGCCCAGTGGAAGCTCTGGGGCCCCTACGTAAGCGAGAGGCAATGGGGCACGGTCCGCGAAGACTACAGCGACTCTGGCGACGCCTGGAACTCCTTCACCCACGACCATGCCCGTTCCCGCGCCTACCGCAACGGAGAGGACGGGCTGGCGGGAATAAGCGACGACCGCCAGATTCTCTGCTTCGCCCTGGCCCTGTGGAACGGGAAGGACCCCATAATAAAGGAGAGGCTTTTCGGACTGGCCAATGAGGAGGGCAACCACGGGGAGGACGTGAAGGAGTACTATTTCTACTTAGACAGCACGCCTACCCATTCCTACATGAAGTACCTCTATAAGTACCCTCAAGAGGCCTACCCGTATTCGGACCTGGTCCAGACCAACAAGGCCCGCTCCCGCCACGAAAAAGAATATGAGCTGTTGGACACCGGAGTCTTTAAGGACAATCGCTATTTCGACGTCTTCGTGGAATACGCCAAGGCCGCCCCGGATGACATCCTCGTCAGGATCAGCGTGTGCAATCGCGGCCCGGACCCGGCCCCTCTTCATGTGCTCCCCACCCTCTGGTTCCGCAACACCTGGTCCTGGCCGGACGGCGGCCCCAAGCCGGAACTTCGCGGCCTGGAAACCGGGAGTGGCAGGGCCATCCTGGCCAGGCATCCGGACCCCGCCATTCACGCGTCGCTGCCTGATTGCATCCTGCGCTGCGACGGTTCATGCGATCTTCTCTTCACCGAAAACGAGACGAACAACGAACGCATTTTCAAGACCCCCAACGCCTCACCGTACGTGAAGGACGGCGTGAACAACTATTTGGTGCACGGCGACGCGGGGGCGGTGAATCCGCAACAGACCGGAACCAAGGCCTGCGCCAATTATACGCTCGAGGTGGCCCCCGGGCAGGAAATCGTTTTGCGCCTGCGCCTTTCCCGCGCGCCGGATCCGGCTGACAGTAAAGCCTGCGAAAACGCCTTCGGGAACGGATTCGACAGCGTTTTCGCGCAAAGGATTCTGGAGGCGGACGAATTCTACCAGGCATTGACCCCGGACACGGTGGGCGCGGACGCGGCCATGGTCATGCGCCAGGCCCTGGCCGGAATGATGTGGAGCAAGCAGTACTACCATTTCGACGTGGACACGTGGCTCAAGGAGCACCAGGCCCACCCGCTCCACGGACCAAACCACTACTGCCGCAACAGCGAGTGGTTCCACATGGTCAACGACCACGTCATCTCCATGCCGGACAAATGGGAATACCCCTGGTACGCCGCCTGGGACCTGGCCTTTCATTCCGTGGCCCTGGCCCTGGTGGACACGGATTTCGCCAAGGACCAGCTCTCGCTCATGCTTCGGTCGGACTATATGCACCCGAGCGGCCAGGTGCCCGCCTACGAGTGGAACTTCAGCGACGTGAACCCCCCGGTGCATGCCTGGGCCACGCTCTTCTTGTACCGCACGGAGCAGTCCATGCGCGGCAAGGGCGACCTGGAGTTCCTCAAGCGTTCCTTCGCCAAGCTGATGCTCAACTTCACCTGGTGGGTGAACCGCAAGGACCGTTTCGGCAAGAACGTCTTCGAGGGCGGCTTTTTGGGTCTGGACAACATCGGCGTTTTCGACCGCAGCAAGGGCCTGCCCTCCGGCGGGGTCCTGGAGCAGGCCGACGGCACGGCCTGGATGGCCCTTTTCTGCCAGAACATGATCGAGATGAGCCTGGAACTGGCCGCCCACGACCCCACCTACGAGGAACTGAACCACAAGTTTCTGGAACACTTCGTGTGGATCGCTTCTGGAATGAACCGTCTGGGCCACGACGGCATGTGGGACGAGGAAGACGGCTTCTATTACGACGTCTTACGGCTTCCGGACGGGAGCGCCCATCGCCTGAAAGTCCGCTCCATGGTGGGCCTGTTGCCCTTGTGCGCCACCACCATCATCGAAAAGGGGCAGCGCGAGCGGGTGCCGCTTGTGAACGCCATGATCGACCAGCGTTTGAAAAAAATGCCTGAACTGCGCAGGAGCATGCACCCCATCGGCCCGGACCACAGAGGGGTCGGCGGCCGGGACATCCTGGCCCTGGTGAACGAAGAGAGGCTTCGCCGGATACTGGCCCGCGTGCTGGATGAGAATGAGTTCTTGAGCCCCTTCGGCATACGCTCCCTTTCGCGCCAGCACCTGGAGCATCCGTTCGTTTTTCGGGTCCAGGGAGAGGAACACCAGGTGGGCTACGTTCCAGGCGAGTCGGACAGCGGAATGTTCGGAGGCAACTCCAACTGGCGCGGCCCCATATGGATGCCGGTCAATCAGCTCATCATCCGGTCGCTCCTGCAATACTACCGCTACTACGGGGATTCGTTTCTGATCGAATGCCCCACCGGGTCCGGCAAAATGATGAACCTCTTTGACGTGAGCCAGGAGATATCAAATCGCCTGGCCCGGATATTTCTGCGCGACGAGTCCGGAAAGCGCCCGGTTTTCGGGGACATGGACATCTTTCAGACTGACCCCCACTGGCGCGACCATCTTCTCTTCTTCGAATATTTTCACGCAGACAATGGAGCGGGCCTTGGTGCGAGCCACCAGACGGGCTGGACAGGAGCGGTGGCAAAACAGCTCCAGCTCTTCGGTTTCGCGGACTCCAAGCGGGTGATTGATGCCGACGGAAGCGTTGTTTTCGTAAAAAAGAAGTGATCTTTTTGGGCTGACGCTCTTTCTATTTGGTTTCTTCTTCAAGAATCTTAAGCACTCTGGCCGCGGCATCCTCGAGTTCACGAAGCAGCGCGCCGGCCCCCTCCAGCATCCCCTCGCGCCCTGTCCGCTCCAGACGCATAGCGCACTGGCGCACAAAGCTTGCCCCCACCACGCCAGAGGCCCCCTTGAGGGTATGCGCGGCCCGGACCAGGAGGTGCTTGTCCCCGGCCTTGAGCGCTCCGCGCATTTCATCCAGCCGCTTCGCCACCTCGCGACCGAAAACTTCCACGAGCTCGCGCAGCATCCCGGGCTTGTCGGCATAATGGTCCCTGATCCACTTCCGGTCCAGGTCGGGAACGCGCTCCGCAGGTTCGCTGTTCTTTCCCGACGCATTGGCGCGTACCAGGCATCTCCCGTTCGCTACCTGATCGAGAACCCGCAAGAGCTCTTCGATATCCACCGGCTTTGGCGTGTAGCCGTTCATGCCTGCGGCAAGAAACCGTTCCCGGTCGCCTTTCAGGGCGTGGGCGGTCATGGCCACGATGGGAATGTTCGGATCATATCGGCCCGCGCTTGACTGGCGAATGACCCGGGTGGCCTGCACGCCGTCCATCTCTGGCATTGAGATGTCCATGAGGATGACGTCGTATTCTCCGGAGGCAAGCATTTCGAGCACGACCTTTCCATTGCAGGCCGTTGCCACCGTGTGCCCCGCCTCCTGCAAAAAAGACAGGGCAAACATCTGGTTCATTGTGTCGTCTTCAGCCAGCAGGATTCTCAAGGGCTTTCGCACGGGCTTTCCCGGGCATGCGTCTGGAGCCGCCTCGCCATCCGCGGCGCTCTCACCCGCCACAATGAGGACGGCTGAAAAGGAAAATGTCGAGCCGCTGCCAGGCGTGCTCTCCGCCCGGATCTCCCCGCCCATCATGCCAACGATCTTCTTGGATATGGCAAGCCCGAGACCCGTGCCGCCAAAGCGTTTCGTGGTTGACGAATCGGCCTGGGTGAAGCTGTCGAAGATCATGTCCAGTTTGTCTTCGGCGATTCCGATACCCGTATCGCGGACACGAAAGACCAGCCTGACCAGCTGACCTTCAGTTGGTTCGCCTGATGGCGCTTCATCCGGTTCAACCTCGACGCCAAGCGACACCTCGCCCGCGGGCGTGAATTTCAATGCGTTGCCAAGGAGGTTGACCAGAACCTGCCTGAGCCGTCCCTGGTCTCCGCTAAGGAAGTCGGGGACGGAATCGTCTACCGTGAGCTTCAGTTCAATCTTTTTCTTCTGGGCCTGGGCGGTGAAGCTCATCATGATTTTATCGAGCAGGTCCCGCAGGACGAAATCTTCCGTTTCCAGCTCGAGGCGCCCCGCCTCTATCTTGGAAAAGTCGAGAATATCGTTGATTATCTGCATCAACGCGTCGCCTGCGTCCAACACCCCCTCGAGGAACTCCCGCTGCTCTCCGGAAAGGTCCCGCCGGAGCACCAGCTTGGTGAGCCCCAGCATGGCGTTCATGGGGGTCCGTATCTCATGGCTCATGTTGGCCATGAATTCGCTCTTGGCGTTGCTGGCCGCCTCGGCAGCCTCTTTGGCCCGTAAGAGTTCCTCCTCCATTTGCCTGCGGTCGGTGATGTCCGCGATCAGGCCGTCGTAGGCCACCACCTTGCCGGCATCATCGCGCCTGGCCACCAGCGTGTTCGAAATCCAGCGAATACTGCCGTTCTTGTGGATGATCCGGTGCTCAAGGGGGAAGTACTGGTAGCCCGCAATGGCCTGACGGGAGTGTTCCAGAACGTTCGGGCTGTCATCGGGATGAACCATCTTGTGCCAGAGGTCCGGATCGGCGGCATAATCGTTCGACGTGTAGCCCGTGACAGCCTCGCATCCGGGTCCATGGTCGGTTGAAACCACTTGGCCGTCCTCGACCATGACCGTGTAGATGTAATTGGTCACCGAACCGAGAAGACGGCGATAGCGGGCTTCGCTTTCGCGCAAGGCCCCTTCGGCTTTTTTGCGCTCCGTAATGTCGCGATTGCTTCCGCGAATCCCCAGATATTCCCCATTGCCGCCGAAAATGGACTGGCTGCATTGTTCGATGAAACGCACTTCACCGTTTGGCCGCACTATCCTGAAAAGCAGCCCCTCCGATGTTTGCACCCCGCATGACTGCTGGTGACGATGGGCCAGGTACGTCGGGAGATCGTCGGGATGGATGATGCGCTCCAAAAGACTTGGATCGACCACGAATTCCGAGGACTCGCGGCCTGTGATGCGGCGGCAGGAAGGCGACTGGTACAGGGACTTTCCGTCTGGATCATGCCAGAACTCCCAGTCGTAGGTGTTCTCCGCCACGATGCGGTAGGTTTCCTCGCTCTTCCTGAGGGCTTCCTCCATGTTCTTGCGGCTGGTGATATCCTCGTAGGTGCCCAGCACGCCCCTGATTCTTCCCGAAGCGTCGCGCATCGGGACCTTGCTGGTACGCAGCCACAACGTGTTGCCGTCGGGCCCGGTCTGGGGTTCCTCATAGCCAAGCTTAGGCTGGCCGCTCTCGATCACCTCCCGGTCGTCGGCGCGGTATGCCTCGGCCTGATCCTCCCAAACCATTTCGAAATCGTTTTTGCCGACTATGTCTTCAGGGGAATTGAGCCCCGCATCGGAAGCGAAGGGTTTGTTGCACCCGAGATACTTGAGATCGAGATCCTTCCAGAAGACCCTGACAGGTATCGCGTCGAGGACTTGCAGCAGCATCTGATGAGACTCATGCATGACGCTCTGCTCCGCTTCGCCAGGCGCCGCGTGGGGGGATGAACCGGAAAGCGCCTCCTGGAGCTGGGCGTTTCCAAGGCGCGCCACGGCAAGCTCCGCGAGCAGTTCCAGCTTGGTCTTGTCAGCGTCCACGCCCTTTTCACCTCGGGTTAAATTGCGGCACGCCAGCCGGATGCGTGCAAGATGAGCTCATTAACACTAACCCGATAAAACTCTTCGCGCAATCGTGTTCGCGCCAACGTTTGCTCCTCTCGTGGCAATACCGGGAGCCATGCGCATGACCAGCCGAGAGCACAAGGGATGATCCCACGGCTTCAAGGCCCGAGCCTATCAATTAATATAGGTTAATAGAAAAACGGAGAGAAATATCATTCTTGACCTCAAAGGGTTCATAGGGCAACTAAAATAGAATAAACGTTTAACAGTGAGTCCTAACCCACGCGGGCTTGTCTCCGTGCGTTTTTTCGCGAGGACTCCGCACCACCGGCATGCCCCACTCCAAACACGCCGATCCTCTCTCCTTGCTCTCGGGCGGCCAGGCCCTGTCTCTCCTGGAGCTCGCCCAAAAATGTCTCTACTGCACAACGTACCAGGATTACCTGGAGATCTTTGAACAGCTGAAAAACGTTCTCCCCTTTGACGCGGCCACCTCCGGCCTGGCCAAGCTCGACCAGGACAGCAACATCGTTCACTACGAGCTGGCCAACATCAGTTATCCCGACGAGTGGATGAAAACGTATCAGGAGAAGGAATTCAACAAGGTGGATGTGATCGTGGGAGAACACTTCACGAAATTCTCGCCGCAGTTCTGGGCGAATACATACAAGAAGACCCCTCCGGCCAAGGAATTCATCCACCTGGCCGGTGATTTCGGCCTGGTCGACGGGTACACCTTCGGGGCGCGTCCGTTCGGGGTGTGCAAAAAGGCCAGTCTCTTTTCTTTCTCAGGCCGCTTCTCGAAATTCGATAAAAACATCATAGCGGTGTTGCAAATCATCATCCCCCATCTGCATCTGGCCGCATACAACACCATCTCGGCACTCAAAACAGTCCGGAACAGAGACGTCCTTTCCCACAGGGAAAAAGAGGTGCTTGGTTGGCTCAAGGACGGAAAAAGCTCCTGGGACATCTCCGCCATACTGGGGATAAGCGAGCGGACCGTGAACTTCCATGTCTACAACATCATGAAAAAGCTCGAAGTCGTGAACCGGGCTCAAGCGGTCGCAGTGGCAACCCACCTTGGAATGCTTGAGATTGACTGAACCAAGACACCAGCTCCGGCCTCTTTCTCCGGTTTATCTCTTCGAACTCTCTCCAATCCATTATGGCAGCCACAGCCACCACGCCATCCGGCATCCGGGTCGGCTTGCCCACAAGCGAGCACGGAAAGCCAAGCATGCTGAGCAGCCTGTACACCCTGTGCTCCACCACCAGATAGAGGTGGCGCACCCCAAAACGAACGCACCACTGATATACTAAACGATACAACAGCATCGACACGCTCACCATTCCTATCGGCGAATCGATTCTTGTTCCGCGCTCGCCACTGCTCACGCAAAGCCTTGATACTTCACATGTATCACTTGTTTTTACTATTTCATGATCACTGGACACGAGGCAGGAGAACTCCTTCTCAAGCATGAACCGATAGCTCGGCATGACAAGACGGAGATAGGACAATAACTCGTGATTCCTGTACACTCCGAAGTGTTCGGCGTGTTCATCGTACGAGTCGACCTCCCTGCCATCGGAGGCCTTCGGGACCCAACCGAGTTCTCCGGAAAACACTTCGTGCCTCAAGCGGTAAGCCTGTTCGACTTCATTCTGATAAACAATATTTTTTGCAGTTATATCACAATCTAGTACTATATCCCGTTTTTTATAGTATATTTGATTTTTAGTTACACATTTCCTGGCGATTTCCATGTGAAAAACTCCTTTTTCACATGGCCTAGATGTGCCCCACAAAATATTGAACTGTAATTTTTTACAGTCGCCGCCATCAACTGAAAAAAATAACAGGTTAAACTTACGGCACAGGAAGACGTAGAAAGATGCATCCTGACTTTTCCCGTTTCACTGGGATCCTCATGGGGGAGGTGTGCAATGAAAAGTTGTGACTCTTGCTGGTTCGCCCCGAAGTGGTCCTCGAGCGACCCTGAAGAAAAGGGTGTCTGTCGCTGGTCCGAGCTGTTCGATGGACCGCTCCCCGCGTCTTGGTGCCCCTGGATTGTGGGGGACAACCTCAAACAGGCCATCAATCGATGCCTTGTCCCGGTCAAACGGACCGACGGCAAGGAATGTGGGCGGTTCATGCCCACTACGGTGTAGCTTTAGCCGTGAATGCGTTACTGGTTTTCTCTCTGCGACAACCAGCCGTTCCATTCGACGCATGGTACGCATGACGCCTCTTGCCGCAAGCATGCTCACGTGTTCAACGCACTGGAAAGCCCCATTCCCTGGGGCTTTCCTTTTTTACCATCGCACTGCATCCCCCCACTCTCCCCGCAAGCCGCAACACGTTGGGACGCACAAGAAATATGGCTGTAACCTCCCGTTTTCCGTTGACATCCTGAAACAAAGTGCCGCAGTGTTTTTTCCACTTACATCGCGTCGAACGAAGTGGCCTCGCTAATGTGTACAAAGCAGGCGAATATGCTTTCTCCCTTTCAGAGCTTCCCTGTCGAATTCGAAGCCCTTGCCCAAAAAGCTCCAGTCTCCATCATGTTCATCGACAGCTCAGGCGTTGTCTCTTTTGTCAACGACTGGCACCTGGAGCATTTTGCCAGGGGGCTGCACGAAAGAAGTTATTTTCTCGGCAAATCCTTCTTCTCTCTTCCTGGAATCGTGTCCTCCGGGGTGGGTGATGCCATCAAACCGGTTCTGACCGGACAGGACGTTCTTCTCGAAAGAGTGTTCACGGCGGAGTTCAGCGGCGGTCAATCCGGGTATCAAACCATCCGGGCCGTTGGCGTGCGCTCGGGCAGCAATACCGGCGGCGCGGTCATCATCCGCGAGGATGTAACCCGCTGGGTGGAGATGGAACGGCATGCCCGCGAAGAACGCGTCCGGTTAAGAGCCCTTCTCAACGCCACGCAGGATTCGGCTGTCCTCATGGACGCGAACGGAAGACTTCTGGCCCTGAACGACGAAGCGGCCAGGCGGCGCGGGAAAAGCGTCGACGAGCTTCTGGGCAAAAGCATCTACAGGAACATGGACCCGGAAGCCGCCCAGTTCCGCCGGGCCATGGCCGAGAAGGTGCTCCTTTGCGGCAAGCCTGTGGAGTACGAAGAGCAGACGGGCGAGCGGACCTATTGGGTAAGCATCTATCCCCTCCCCGATGCGGCGGGTCGCACCGAGTATCTCGGATCATTCTCCAGGGACATCACCGAACGCAAGCACCTGGAGCGGGCCCTCATCCAGGCCAAGCAACGAGCCGAAGCATCCTTCGTGGCAAAAACCCAGTTTTTGGCCAACATCAGCCACGAGCTCCGCACGCCTCTGAACGGCATCCTCGGAGCGGCCCAACTGGCCGCGGACGATAGCCTGCCGGAGGAGCAGCGCGAACTCTGGAGCATCGTCAGCGAATCCGGGGAGCGGCTCCTGCGGTCCATCAATTCCCTTCTGGACCTGGCGGACATCACGTCCCACGCCCTGCAGCCGGCCATGCGCCCCTTCTCTCCCAAAAAGACCGTCTTGTCGGTCGTCGACAATTTCGAGCTTCAGGCGCGTCTCAAGGGCATATCGCTCAAGGCCGGCATCTCGCCGGACGTACCCGATGTTCTGACCGGCGACGAATTCCGCCTGCGCCAGATTCTCACCAATCTTCTTTCCAATGCGCTCCAATGCACACAGGAAGGTGAGGTACGGGTAAAGGTGGATGTCTTGCACAAAGCTTCCCAGGACAGCCGGGCGGCCGGCCCAATCACCTGCATCGGGGGCATACGCCTTGTTTTTTCAGTGGAGGACACCGGCATAGGCATCGCTCCTGAAAAACTCCCCTGCATATTCGAAAGCTTCTCCCTCACTGAAGACGCCCTTACCAAAACCCACAGCGGCGCGGGAGTCGGCCTGGCCATCGCCCGCAGCCTGGTGGAGCTCTTGGGGGGAAAAATCTGGGCGGAAAGCACTCCGGGTGCCGGGAGCACGTTCTCTTTCACCGCCTGCTTCTGGCCCGACGCGGACACGGCCGAAGGTGAACCGGGCCATGCGGCCAACATCGCGGAGGCGAACGGCATCCGGGTTCTCATCGTGGAGGACGAACACATCAACATGGCCACGGCATCGCTTATGCTCACCCGTCAGGGATACGCCGTGACCGGAGCCCAGGATGGCAGGGAAGGCTTGCGGGCGCTGAAGAACGGAAGCTTCGACGTTGTGCTCATGGACATTCAGATGCCTGTGATGGACGGCATCACAGCCACCAGGATGATACGGGGGGGCGAACTCCCCGGAGTGGACCGGCGTATCCCGATCATCGCCCTTACCGCGTACACCACGCAGAAGGACAGAACCCGCTTTCTCAAGGAAGGCATGGACGGATTCATTCCCAAACCTTTCAATGCCGACGATCTGACCGAAGCCATCGGCAAGGCGCTGATAGCCAGGGCAACCCTTTGAAATAGAGGGTTCTCTTTTCTTCCAATCCGTGCGAAATCATTCGGCATCCAGCCCCAGCAAGGAGCCGTTATGCCCCATCCGGACCAAAACCAGCAGGTCCAACTGCAAATCCCAGCCGACCTCGACTGCGTCTACCGCGACTTCTTCACCATCTTCGCGGGTCCCGACGACGTCATCCTCGAATTCGGCAACGTGAACCGCAGCGTCGCCAACCAAGTGAAGATCGCCGACCGCATCGCCATGACGCCCGCCAACGCCCTGCGGCTGCGTGAAGCGCTCGACAGGACCATCCTGGAAATGCAGCGCCGCGTATCCGCGTCGCGCACCGCGCAAGACGCGGGGTTCAACGGCGGAACAGCTTGAGCGCCAGGCGGGCAACCCAGGGAAACACCGCCAGCAGGGCCAGCGAGCCAAGAAGCTCCAGGGAGAGGACGTCGCGCACGTTGTCTATTCGGCCGAGTTCGGTCCCCGCGTTCACGAATACCGCCGTCCCGGGCAGCATCCCAATCTGCGACACCCAGTAGAAGGTGCGCAGCGGCATGGAAGTGAGCCCCATGCACACATTGATCAAGAAAAACGGCACCACGGGCACGAGCCTTAATGAAAACAGATACCATGCGCCCTCCTTGGCCAAACCAGCGTCGATCTTCCCCAGAACATTGGCGAAGCGGGACCTGACCGATTCCCGGAGCACATAGCGCGACAGGGCGCAGGCCAACGTGGCCCCAAGGCTCGACGCGAAGGACACGGTCACCAGCCCGGCCCAGAATCCGAACACCGCGCTGCCCGCCATGCTCAGCACCGCCGCCCCGGGCAGATTGAGCGCCGTGGCCGCAATGTAAAAAAGAAAATACCCGCCCAGCATAAGCACCGGGCGCTCTGAATAAAGAACCTGAAGAGCGTTTCGCGACCCCTTGAGCGACTCCAGGTTCAGATAACGCGGGCCATCCAGCACGAAAAACAGCGCCACGGCAGCCGCCACAACGGCAACCACCAAAGCTTTCCTTATCGTTTTTCCCGACATCTATTGCTCCTGGCCAGCCACCGGACTTTCTTGCCAGCGTTATAGGCCGGTGTTAAATAATGAGAATGGACTTCGACCCAGCGAAAATCGGCGTGGCCATCATCAACTCCGAGGCCTCCCAACACGGGAAGGACCGCCATGCGTTGTCCAGGCTGGGCTTTGAAAATATACATGTCTTCCCGGCATTTGGCGAGGCGAGGAAACACCTGCCGGAATCTTCCGTTCAGCTCATCCTGGTGGGAGATAGAGCCGGAGAACTCTCCGGCTCCGAATGCCTGCGCCTGATCAAGCACGATTCGGAAATCAAACACAAGGCTGTGGTCATGATTTCCTCGGAGGGTCGCAAGGAACGCGTGCTGGGCGCGGTGTCCGCCGGGTGCGGCGGCTACGTGCTCAGGCCCTACATACTGGACACCTTCGCCAAGCACCTGAAGGCCGCCTGGGAGAGCTCAAGGCCTGATGGGCACTGCCTGGAGAAGATCGAAAAGGGCAAAGAGCTCGTCAAGGCCGGACACTTCAGCGAGGCCATTGTCGAACTCCATTGCGTAACAGAAAAGGAAAACGACTCCCTGGAATGGTTCAACAAGGGGCTCGAACACCTGCGCAGACAGGAGTACGGCCAGGCCATCCTGTGCTTCAACAAGGCCCTGGCCGTGAACGCCATGTTCGCCGAGGCCTTCAAGGGGTTGGCCGATGCCCACAAGGGTCTTGGCGACATGGACAAATACCTCGAGTACTTAAACAAATCCGCCGAGATTCTGGCCATGCAGGACAAACTCCAGGAGCTTCGCGAACTCTATGTGGAGATCTTGAACCATGACCCGGAAGCCGCGAACCCGTACAACACCCTGGGGGTGCGCCTGCGGCGCTCCGGGGACCTCACCGGAGCGCTCCACGCCTACACCAGGGCGCTTGACTTAACGCCAACCGACGAGAACCTGCACTACAACATCGCCAAGGCGTACTTCCACGCGGGAAAACCCGGCGTCGCCGCCGACCATCTGCGCCAGGCGCTCAGCATCAGGCCGGATTTCACCGAAGCGGCGGACATGCTCGCATCCCTTGAAAAGAGTGGAACCTGAGCCCCTTCAACCAACTGCTCCCCTCCATCATCGCTTGATATTGCCCTACCTTGCGTTTATTACCGCCGCCTGGCGTGAAGTGACGCGGCCTTTAGCCCCCGAAACCTCAAAACCCGCGCCAGATCATCGGAGTATCATTCATGCCCGTTTCCGGGGGTCGCAACTTGCGCTCCATCAAAGCCGACGTCCTGCTCACCATCACCGCGCTGATCTGGGGCCTGGCCTTCGTGGCGCAACGCGTGGGCATGGAACACGTTGGCCCGTTCCTGTTCAACGGAGTGCGCTTCGCCCTGGGGGCCATCGCCCTTCTCCCCCTGGCGATCCGGTCCCGCCAGACCATGCGCCCGGCCCCGGGCCTTTGGGCCAATCCCTGGCAGGGATGCCTCTTCGCCGGTCTGGTCCTCACTTTCGGAGCAAGCCTGCAGCAGATCGGGCTTCAGTACACCACCGCCGGAAATGCCGGGTTCATCACCTGCCTGTACGTCATTCTGGTGCCACTGTTCGCCGCCCTTGGGGGCAAACGCACGCCTCTGGGGACCTGGCTCGGCGCCCTGACCGCCGTGGCCGGCATGTATCTGCTTTCTGTCACCGACGCATTCACCATCAATTCAGGCGATCTGCTGGAACTTCTGGGGGCCGTGTTCTGGGCCGGGCACGTGCTGGTGGCGGCCTGGTTCGCGCCGCGCATGAACCCCATCCACCTGGCCGTGGGGCAGTACGCCGTATGCTCGGTGCTGAGCCTCGTCATCGCGGTGGCGAGCGGGGAATCCTTCGCACCAGAGGGACTGATGCTCGCCGCCGGACCCATTCTCTACGGAGGCCTTCTGTCGGTGGGCGTGGCCTACACGCTGCAGCTGGTGGCCCAGCGCGACGCCAATCCGTCCCACGCGGCCATTATCCTGAGCCTGGAATCGGTGTTCGCCGCTTTGGGCGGCTGGTTTCTCATCGGGGAAGTGCTGACCGTGCGGGGTATGATTGGCTGCGCCCTGATGCTGGCCGGGATGCTCTTGTCCGAGCTGTGGCCGATGTTTCGTAAGAAGGCCTGATACCAAGAGGCGCAAGAGGAAGATGCCTCCGGCGGCCAAAGGGCCAGTGGCCCTTTGGAATCCCAAATAGCTTTGCGCCCGTCACCGGCATGCCGGTGGCGGGCGCAAAGCTTATTGAGGGTCCAGGGGGATCATCCCCCTGGCGGGAGAGTCCAGAGAGGGCGGCGCCCTCTCTGGCCGCGTTAATCCAGAGTCTGCCGGTAGCGCTTCACGGCCACTGTCATCATCACCACCAGAAAGAGCGCCATGGGCCACAGCTCGGGCGCGATGTCCGCAAAGCCGTTCCCTTTGAGCACTATACCACGCACCACCCGCAGGTAGTGGGTCAGCGGCAGCACCGACCCCAGCCACTGCGCCCAGTTAGGCATGCCCTGGAACGGGAACATGAACCCGGACAGCAAAATCGAGGGCAGGAAGAAAAAGAACGCCATCTGCATGGCCTGGAGCTGGTTCTGGGCCACGGTGGAGAAGGTGATGCCCACGGCCAGGTTTGCGGCTATGAACAAGATCGAAACACACAGAAGAAGCGGCAAGCTGCCGAGAATCGGCACCCCGAAGATCACCTTGGCCGCCAGGATGATGAGCAGCACCTGGATGTAACCCACCACGATGTAGGGAACTATCTTGCCGATCATCACCTCGAAAGGGCGTACCGGCGTGCACAGAAGGTTCTCCATGGTGCCGCGTTCGCGTTCACGGGTGATGGCCAGGGCGGTGATGATGACCATGGTCATGGTGAGCACCACGCCCATGAGCCCGGGCACGATGTTGAACTTGGTCTGTATCTCTGGGTTGTAGAGCCGCTGCACGCGAAGGTCCACGGGCCCGGCCTGGGCGCGGAGCGGGAGAAGCGGCCCGATGAGGTCGCGGTTCAGGCTCTGGCTGAAGATGACGTCCAACGCGGAGAGGGCGAACCCGGTGGCCGATGGGTCGGCCGCGTCGGCCTCCACCAGGGCGGTGGGCCGGTCCCCCCTGGCGATGAGCCGCCCGAAATCATCGGGGATGGTGAGAACGAACAGCACGTCTCCCCTGCTTAAGAGGCGCTTGGCCTCTGATTCCTTGGTGATGATGTTGGTTATGCGGTAATAGAGGCTGTTCTGCATGGCCGAGATGACTGTGCGGGAGAACTCCGAGTCGTCGTTGTTGAGCACTGCCAAAGGAAGGTACTGAGGGTTCGCGTTGATGGCGAAACCGAACAGCACCAGCTGCATGAGCGGAATGCCTATCATCATGGCGAAGGTCAGGCGGTCGCGGCGCATCTGCACGAATTCCTTGACCACCATGGCCCAGAAGCGGCGCGGAGAAAATAGGTTCATCCCTTGCCTCCGCTTAACGATTCGTTCATGAGGCTGATGAACACCTCTTCCAGGCTGGTGGCCACTTCACGAAACTCTTGGGGCCCGGACATGTAGGGGGCAAGGCTCTTTTCAAGGAGCTCCGGGTCCGGCCCTGAAACATGCAGGGTGTTGCCGAAGTGGGCCACCTGTTCGACTCCGGGAAGAGTCTTGAGAACCTTGGCCAGCTCGTAGAGCCCCTGGCCCGCCACCTCCCAGGTGGCCAGGCCGCGCCCGGCGACAACTTCCTCCACGGTTCCCTTGGTCAAGAGGTCGCCGTAGGCGATGTAGGCCAGGCGGTGGCAGCGTTCGGCCTCGTCCATGTAGTGGGTGGAGATGAGCGCGGTGAGGCCCTGGCCAGCCAGTTCGTGCACCTCGTCCCAGAAGTCCCGCCGGGCCTTGGGGTCAACTCCGGCTGTGGGTTCGTCCAGCAGGAGAAGCTCCGGTCCGTGGATGAGGCTCGAGGCCAGGGCCAGGCGCTGCTTCCATCCGCCGGAGAGCGTTCCCGCCAGCTGGTCCGCGTAGGGGGCAAGGCTCATGCGCTCGATCATCTCGCCCACCGCCTGCTGGCGGTTCTCCACGCCGTACACCCTGGCCATAAAATCCAGGTTCTCGCGCACCGAGAGGTCGCCGTAGAGGCTGAACTTCTGGGCCATGTAGCCCACTCGCGTCTTTATCCTGGAGGCGTCCTTGATCACGTCCATGCCCAGGCATTGCCCGCTGCCTGAATCGGGCTTCAAAAGGCCGCAGAGCATGCGGATGAAGGTGGTCTTGCCGGACCCGTTGGGCCCGAGAAAGCCGTAAATCTCCCCCTGCTCCACCCGAAGCGAGAGGTTGTTCACCACCACCTTGCCAGAAAAGGACTTGGTGATGCCGGTGACGTCGATGGCCGGACGGTTCACGACTTCGTACCCAGGCTTACGTCCACGGGCTGGCCGGGTTTTAACACCTTGGCGGTTTCAGGCTCGAAGCGGGCCTCCACCATGAAGACCAGCTTGGCCCTGAAGTCCTGGCTGTAGATCACCGGCGGCGTGTACTCGGCCTGGGGGAAGACGAAGTTCACCGTGCCCGTGAACGGCTTGGGGCAGCCGTCGCAGCGCACGGTGACCGTCTGGCCCACGGCCACCTTGCCCATGTCCGTTTCCGGAATGAAGAAGCGCACCTTCACGTTGGCCGGGGGCAAAAGCTTCACCACCGGGCTGCCGGCCTGGACCCACTCGCCCTTATAGTGGATCAGGTCGAACACCATGGCGTCCAGCGTGGCGTTCTGGAGTTTCTGGTCAAGGTACCACTGGGCCTGGTCCAGGTCGGCCTGGGCGGCCCTGGCCTGGGCCTGGGCCGCCAGGATCTGGTCGATGCGGGAGCCGAGCTTGCCTGTGGCCAGCTGGGCTTTGTAGTCGGCCAGGCGGCCCTGCGCGTCCAGATAGCGCGTGCGCGCCTGATCGTAATCCTCCTGGGCCACCGCGCCGGTGGCAAGAAGCGCGGCCCTGCGGTTCATCTCCAGCTTGTTCAGGGCCAGCAGCGCTTCGGACTGGTCTATCCGGGCCAGGATCTGGTCGATCTCGTCGGGGCGCAATCCCTTTTTCAGGTCGTTCACCGTGTCCTGGGCCTTGGCGAGGTTCGCCCTGGCCCTTTCCACGCCCTGCTGTTCCAGGGCGTGTTCCAGCACGAAAAGCCTGTCGCCCGGGCGCACCCAGGTTCCGCGTCCCACGGGCAGCTCGTCCAATCTGCCGGCCAGCTGCGAGGCCACGTACACGAACTCGCCCTCCACATAGCCCTGGTAGACCGATTCCGCCCCCTTGGAGCAGCCCTGGGCCAGAAGACCAAGCAACAAAACGGCAAGCAAGCGTGTTTTCATGCGTTCTCCCGGGCGGCTTTTTTCAGCAGTTCGCCAAGATAATCCGCCATATCAAGGACGGTGATGCCCGCGATGCGCTTCATGTGCGCGGGTATGGCCGGGGCGAAGCGTTTGCGCACCGGTTCGGTCAGGCAGGTGAACACCAGAGGACCAACCAGCGAGAAGTGGGTCAGGGCCGGATCCAGGCCGCACTGACCGGCCAGACTGGTCACCGAGCCGATGATCCGCGACCATTTGGAAAGCACCTGCTCGGGCAGGCTTTTTCCCTCGGACGCCAGCTCCCAGGCCATGATGCGCGGCAGCCTCGGGTCTTGCGTAAAGAGCAGAGCCACAGCCCTCAATATGCCCTGCAATTTTTCCAGGGCGCTGCCATCCAGGGAATCCACCCGCTCGACCGCTGTAGCCAGGCGCTCGAACTGGCGAAGGATCACCAGTTCATAGAGCCGGGCCTTGTCGCCCAGGCGGTAGTAGAGCATGGCCTTGTTCATGCCCGCACCCTTGGCGATGGCCTCCACCCGGGCTCCGGCGAAACCGTGCTCCGCGAACTCGGTGGTTGCGGCATCCAGTATGGCCATCTGCTGGGTGTCTGGGAGGGGAGTTACGGTCTTCATATTTACCGCATGGTTTAACCGGATGGTTAAACCTGGTCAAGCGTGATCTCGCGATGAACCCAATACGCTTGGCGGATGCGTCGATCCGGGAGGAAAACGGAAAAGAGGCCCAGCCAGGCTCGCTAGACCTTCACCTCGTAGCCCAGGTCAACCAGATCGGCGCGCTGGCCTCCCCGGATGCCCCAGTTCTCGCGGGGCTGCTCCACCACGATGATGAAGATGTCCCCGGCTGGAATCTTGAAGGCCGAGAGGTTCTCAACCACGCTGGCATACAGCGCCCCCTTGGCCTGGGCTGAGCGGCCCTGGAAGGCGAAGACCTCCACCAGAACGTACCGGTCGGACTTGCCCGGAGGCAAAAGCCAGTCGCTTGGATCAAACTGCTGGAAGCGGATGTTGCGGTCCGGCTCGGGAATGCCGAAAGCCTCCACCAGGGCGGCGTGCACACCGTTCATGATGCCCAGTTTTTCTTCGGCGCTCCACTGCCTGACCACGCTCACTCTTACCAAAGGCATTGTCGGCCTCTCTTGGATACGTTTTCGACAATATTTATTGAATAAAACCAACGAGGCTATTGAACCTTGTTCAAGGTCCTGGCTTCCTGCTCCGGAGTGGGGATGGCCCCCTTGGGTACGTCAGTGGTTTTGGCGGGGGGCTGGGCCTGCCCGGCTGGCGGGACTGCCGATGAGGGCTTCCGCGATTCCGCCTCGGGATGTGCGCCCCCTGCCTGCTCGGCCTGGGCTTCGCTGGCCTGGGCCTTGGCCCTTTCCATGAGCGCGGCAGGGGAAAGCTGCACCTCGATGTCGGACATGCGCTTCTGGATGTTATTAAGGGTTGCGAGCACCTCCTGGAAGTCCCGCTGGCGCTGGTTGGCGCATTCCTCAAGCTGGCCGCGCTGTTCGGCGAAGCGCCCCTCCAGGTCCGCCTGCATGCGCTCCTTCTCCAGGCGAAGAGACATCTTCTCCTCTTCCTGTTTTTTGCGCTCGCGCAGAACGTCCTCGAGCTGGGCGCGATTTTCGGATAATTCCTTTTCCAAAGTGAGGTAACGCGAGGCCACCAGCGTGGAGAGCGCGGCGGCCGCAGCGGTGACAACGGCGAATAAAATGAATGCTGCGGTTCTCATGACTGGAAATTACTCTCCAAATGTTCCATCCTCAAGACAAATCATTGCAAACCAAGCCCGGAAGTCCTACAGGACCACTCGCCTATGAACCTACCAATACTTCATCTCAAAAAACACGAGGAACGCCGCCTCATGGCCGGACACCTGTGGGTGTTCTCCAACGAGGCGGATACGGCCCAGAGCCCTTTGAACACTTTCACCGCCGGGGACCAGGCCGTCATCATGTCCGCCCGGGGCAAGACGCTGGGGGTCGGCTACGTCAATCCCGGCTCGCTCATCCTGGCCCGGGTCTGCGACAAAAACCCCAAGGCCAGGCTCGACCGCGCCTGGCTCTATTCCCGCATTTCCCAGGCCCTGGCCCTTCGCGAGACCCTTTTCGACAAGCCGTTCTACAGAATGGTGTACGGCGAGGGCGACCACATCCCGGGCCTTATCGTCGACCGCTTCGGCGACGTGCTCTGCGTGCAGCTGCTCACGGCAGGCATGGACCGCCTGCGCGAAGACGTGATCGACGTGCTGGACGAGCTTGTCCGGCCTGCCTCGATCCTCCTCAAGTGCGACTCCCGCTCCAGGCAGCTCGAAGGGTTGCCGCTCATCGTGGAGGCCGTGAAGGGCGAGCCCCCCTCCGAGGTGGAGGTCCCCGAGGGCCTTGGCCGTTACAAGGCAAGCCTGGCCTCGGGCCAGAAGACCGGCTGGTATTTCGACCAGCGCCCCAACCGGCTGGGCATTTTGCCCTTGTGCAAGGGCAAACGGGTGCTGGACGTCTTCTGCTACGCCGGCGCCCTGGGCATCGGAGCCGCGCTGGCCGGAGCCGATCACGCTCTTTGCGTGGACGCCTCCCAGGCGGCCGTCGACCATGTGACCGCCAACGCAGAACTCAATAACGTCTCGGACACTGTGGCCACCATAAAGGGCGACGCCGACGACGTGCTGGAGGAGTTGGCCAAGGAAGGCAGGCGTTTCGACGTGATAAGCCTGGACCCGCCAGCCTTCGTGAAGCGCAAGAAGGACCTGGAGCCCGGCATGGGCGCCTACCACAAGATAAACAAGTTCGCCGGGCGTCTTCTCGAGCCGGGCGGTTTCCTGCTCACTGCGTCCTGTTCGCAGCACATGGAAGCCGGCCAGTTCCAGCGTCTGGTGGCCTCGTCCCTTTCCGGGCGCAAGCGCGCCCAGCTCGTCTGGCGCGGTGGCCAGGGGCCCGACCACCCCATCCACCCCTCCATGCCTGAAACAGATTACCTGAAATCGCTTCTTTTCCGGGTGAATGCTTCACAAACCCCGGATCACGATTACACTGAATAAACCATGAACGCCGCCTCGGACTTCCTGCTGGCTCCCATCACCAAGCTCGGACGAACGGCCATAGGGCTCACGCTCGGGCTCGGGTCGTATTCCGTGTTCACGTTGCGTGGCTTGGGGCACATGGTCAGCCTGCCGCTGCAGTGGGCCAAAATGGTGCAGCAGGTGTACTTCATCGGGGTGAAGTCCGTTTCGGTCATCGCGCTCATAGGGCTTTTCACCGGCATGGTCCTGGGCCTTCAGGGCTACTACACCCTGGTGAAATTCGGGGCCGAGGGGCTTTTGGGCGCGGCGGTGGCCCTTTCGGTGATCCGCGAGCTTGGCCCGGTGCTCACGGCCATCATGATCACCGGCCGGGCCGGCTCCTCCATGGCCGCGGAGCTTGGCATCATGCGCATTTCCGAGCAGATAGACGCCTTGGACGCCATGGACGTGAGCCCGGTGCGGTATCTGGTCGGCCCCAGGCTGGCCGCCTCGCTCGTCTGTTTTCCGCTGCTCACGGCCATGTTCGACGTCATCGCCGTGTGGGGCGGCTACCTGACCGGAGTCCTGATGCTTGGAGTGAGCCCGGGAATCTACTGGGCGCGCATTTACGACAGCGTGGCCATGCAGGACGTGTCCGGAGGTTTCGTGAAATCCCTGGTATTTGCCGTGCTGGTGGCCTCCGTCTGCTGCTACGAGGGCTACTACACCCACAGGCGCCCGGGCGGCTTCGGTGCAAAAGGGGTGGGGCTTTCCACCACCTCGGCAGTGGTCACTTCCTGCGTTTCCATATTGGCTTCGGACTACGCGTTGACCTCTTTTCTGCTGTGATACTGTTGATTTCCGAGACGATGAGGCATATTTCGTGGACACAATGAAGAATCGTTCAGTAGAATTGGCGGTGGGACTGTTCGTGATGGCCGGGCTTTTGTGCGCGGCCTATCTTACCGTCAAGCTCGGCAAGCTCGAGGTCCTAAGCGGCGACACTTACGCAATAAAGGCCCGCTTCATAGACGTGACCGGCCTCAAGGAAGGCGCTGGCGTGGAGCTTGCAGGCGTGCGCGTGGGACGGGTGGAAGCAATCACGCTTACTCCGGACAAGCGCGCGGTGGTCACCATGAATATCCAGAAAGGCGTCAAACTGAGTGAGGACGCCATAGTGTCTGTGAAGACAAGCGGCCTTATCGGCGACAAATATCTTAAGATCACCCCAGGCGGAGCGGGCGACCCCCTTCCACCCGGCGGACTTCTCACCGATACCGAGTCATCAGTGGACATCCAGGAGCTCATCGGAAAGTACGTCTTCGGAGGGGTGAAGGAGGAAAAGAAATGATGGCACGTGCTTTGAACGTGCTGGCCTTTGCTCTGCTTCTGGTTCTTTCATCCCAGACGGCCATGGCCGGACAAGCCAAGGATTCCTTGAAGGAAAGCGTGGACGAGGTGCTCAAGGTGCTTTCGGCCACCAAACCCGGCGAGTCCGGGCGGACCGAGAAGCTCTACCAGGCCGTAAGCAAGGTCTTCGATCCCGAGGAACTGGCCAAGCGCACCCTGGCCTCGCACTGGGATGCCTTCAACCCCGATGAGCGCAAACGCTTTACCTTGGCCTTCGTCAAGCTCCTGGAGCGCACCTACCTGCGCCGCATCGAAGCCTACACCGACGAGAAGGTCGTTTTTCTGGACGAGTCCGCGCTTGGCGAGGGCCGCTCCGAAGTGAGCACCAAGATCGTCACCTCCACCAAGGAAGTGCCCATCGTCTACAGACTCATCAAGAAGAACGACTGGAAGGTCTACGACGTGGTGATCGAAGGTGTCAGCTTGGTGCAGAACTACCGCAACCAGTTCAACCAGATTCTGGCAAAGGAATCTCCGGCCCAGCTTATCGGCCGGGTCGAAACCATGGGCCAGGCCAGCTAGGAATCTTTGACCATGCGCTCCACAAACCGCCCCCTCATTTCGCTCCTCTCCCTTTTTCTCCTGTTCGCTCTCACGGCCGGTTGCGCTTCCAAGAAGGCCGCCAAGGCTCCCGTGGACTCCGAAGACGCGCCCCAGGTCCAGATAGCCGACCCCATCGAACCCTGGAACCGCTTCTGGTTCGGTTTCAACGACGTGTTCTACATGGGGCTGGGCAAGCCGTTCAGCAAGGCCTACACGACCGTTTTTCCCAAGTACGCCAGGGACCGGATCGAAAACGCCTATTCGAACTTCCTTTTTCCTGCCCGCTTCGTCAACGCCGTCCTGCAGCTGCGCCCGGACAAGGCATCCAGGGAGCTGGGTCGTTTCATCATCAACTCCACCTTCGGCCTGGGCGGCCTCTACGACCTGGCCGCCACCAATCCCAACATGGGGCCGCAAAGACTTGGTTTCGGCCAGACGCTCGGAATATGGGGCATGGGCCACGGGTTCTATCTGGTGCTGCCCATCCTCGGGCCCTCGTCCCTGCGCGACGCGATTGGCCTGGGAGTGGACGCGGCGGCACAGCCCACCTCGTACATTGAGGTCCCCTTCCTGCTTACCGCCGCCATCAGCGGGGCTGGCCGGTTGAACCGGATTCCGGAAACCCTGGACGTGTACGAGGAGCTCAAGCGCTCGGCGGTGGAGCCCTACAGTGCGGCCCGGGACGCCTATGCCCAGCTGCGGGCCAAAATAGTGGAAGATGCGTTGAGGGATGCCTGGGTCAGGTCGCTGAACCAGTAGAGCCCTTACCTGGCCATTGTAAAAGTTGGTCTTCTTAAGCCTGTTCAAAAAGTCCGCTGGCAAGGCGCAGGAAAAAGTCAAGGCTGACCAAAACGCAGGACAGCGTTTTGAGGCAATGCCCTTGGGCATTACCCGAAGGGTCAGCCCCCAGGACGGGGGCTGATCAAGCGTATTTGACATACGCGAAGGTTTGACTTTTGAACGGCAACGCCGCCAGCGGGTGTTTTTCAACAGGCGATTACGGGTGCTTGAAGGCCATTTCGTCCTTTAAGGAAAGGTGTTCGCCCGCGAGGCAGTAGGTGTTCCGGCCAGCCTCCTTGGCCTTGTACATGGCCGCGTCGGCTTTTTGAATCAGCACGCGAGGGTCGGCCCCGTCCCATGGGTAGAGCGCCAAACCGATGCTGGTGCTCACGTTGACCCGCACCCCGGACAGCACCCGCGTCTCGCACACGGCCTTCAGGACCTTGCGGGCCACCGCGGTCACGCCTTCCGGGGTCTTCACCTCGGGCAGGATGATGAGGAATTCATCCCCCCCCATGCGCCCCAGCGTGTCGGACTTGCGCAAGAGCCCGCCGATATTTCCCGCCACCATCTTGAGCAGCATGTCACCCACGTCGTGGCCGAGACTGTCGTTGACCGCCTTGAATCCGTCGAGATCCAGGAGCATGACCGCAAGCAGGCTTCCCCGCCGGCTGGCCAGGGCCAGCCCCTGTTCCAGCCTGTCTTCCAAAAGAAATCTATTGGGCAGTCCCGTAAGGGCGTCGTGATAGGCCATGTGCTTGATGGTGTCTTCAGCCATGCGGCGCTCGGTCACGTCCCGGACCATGAGCACATACCCGGAAGGTTTGCCTTCGCTCCCCCAAATCCCGCTGACTTTGGCGTTGATGAACCGGTTTGACGCGCCGTTGTCGATCACGGCTGAAAAACGATGGCTGTTTCCCTTCTTCACCTGGGACAGGCCGCGGCGGACACGGCTGACGGGAACCCCGATTCTCTTGTGGAATTCCAGGATGTCGGAACCGATTGAGCCAGCTTCTCCCGCTCCCAGAATGCCCTGCGCCGCATGGTTCACGAAAGCCAGGACATCGCCCTCCGTGGCGGCAATGCCCAGCTCCATGGAGGCATTCAGGATCGTGTCCAGATAGCAGGTCTTTTTTGCGGCCTCTTCCACCGCCTCGCGCAAAAGCTGGTCCTTCTCGCGGATGACCTCTTTGAGCATCTCCACGTAGCGGGCTTCCATGCCCTTGACGATATCCGACTGGGTGACCAGCCCCTCGGTGCTGCCATCAGAGCCAACGACAAGAAGGCGCCGGACCTTATTCTCGCGCATGATCGCCGAGGCCTGGTGGACCGGGGTATCGCTCGAAACGGTGAGCACAGGCCGGGACATGACCTCGCCCAGGGACGTGTCGGCCAGCTTCCAGCCGTCGGCCACCACGGCCACCATGTCGCGCTCGGTGAAGATCCCCGCCGGCTGGTTGCATTCGAGGGCCACGATGCAGCTGTAGGGCCCGCGCGCCATGAGCTCCAGGACGTTCTGGAGATTGTCCGCGGCGCTTAGGCAGGCCACCATGCGGGCCATGATCTGGCTGACCCGCTTGACCTCGACAAAATACTCGACGCCCAGGTTCTGGACCATGTTGGTCTGGGTGACCATGCCCAAAGCCCGCCCCTTGGCATCCACCACCACCAGATGGCGTATTCCCTGCTCAAGGAGCATGGAAAAGGCCTGGTGGATGGGCATGTGCTCCGGCGCGGTCAGTACCGGGCAAGACATCAGCTCTCTCACCTTGCGCGAAAGAAGCGACGGCCCGTGTTCGGCCAGGGCGGCGATCACTCCGCGTTCCGTTAGTATCCCGGCGGGCTTGCCCCGGCTCAAGGCCACGGCGGAGCTGATTCTGCCCTTGCGCATGCACGCCAGAGCTTCTTCCATGGCCGCTCCGACCGGAACGCCAATGACTCCCGGGGTCAAGATGTCCCGCAAGGTGGTTCTCACCAGGGAACTCTTGCCAGAATGTTCATCTGGGGGCATAGTATGCATAGTAGTGTTACATTATTGCCACAGACTTTATATTCCGGCAACACATTACAACTTCGGCTGCCCTATGAAAGAAATTCAGTGGGACGAAAGACTGCGCGTTGGCATTCCCGATATCGATGAACAACATCGAAAGCTTATTGAACTGTGCAACAGAGCATTCCAGGCCATCTCAAAGGGAATGACTGAAGCGGAATTCAAGGAGATAATCGCCGAACTCCGGCAATTCGTGAAGCTCCATTTCACCACGGAAGAGGAGCTCATGGAGAAGCACAAGTACCCTCGCCGGGACGAGCACCGCGCCGAACACGCCAAGCTCACCCAGACCGTCAAGGAATTCCACACGTCAGGATACAGGCACGAACATGTTCCACCGCAGGAATTGAAGGCGTTCCTGGCAAACTGGATCATAAACCACATCATCCGCCATGATTTAAGCTACGTGAAGCATTTCAAGGAAAAAGGCGTGGTCACTTCCTGAAGCCGCGCAGCTGCTTCCTGTCGCAATTAAGGATGCAGTTGTCGTAGCGCGCTTCGTCCCTGACGTTCTTGTCCCACACGTCCTGTTCTCTGCCCACCCGCGGCACCGGCTTCTTGCAGGCGTCGACGCACTGCCTGTAGCGCTCGTCCAGCTGCCGCTCTTTCTCATCCGCTTTCGAAGCTCCAAAGGCCTGGGGTGCGAGGCACACCAAGAATAGAAAGACACACCAGCGCATGGAACCCTCCCTTCGGACAGACGTCAGAATCCTCGCCGCGCGCAAAAAGCACCCGCATCCCTGCGCCAGGCCTCCGGAGATCAGTAGGCCCGGCAGCTGCCTTCGCTTGTCCCTATGCGTCTCGCGTGGCGAGCAATACATAATATACTGCAAAATTTTCATGCCCCGCAACTCTGAGCGGTCTTGCCTTTTGCGCCCGGACAGGACACAGGGGGTCTAAACGCTGCCTGCTGGCCGATCGGGCGTGCTCTTGCCGCCCGGCACCATGGAGGCGGCCTGCAAGAGCGGGTGTCGATATTCTCTCCCCTGGAGGGAACAACGTCCTGGGCAACCGCAACAAGGCAGGTTGTAAATGAGCTCACACGTCATCAAAAAGCTCAGCGCATCCGAATCCATCCGGAAATTCTGCGTGGCCTGCATGGGCGGCTCGTACATGCTGGTGGCGGAGTGTTCGGATTCGCAGTGCCCCTTGCACGTCTACCGCCAGGGGCCGGCTCCCCAAGCATCCAGGCCTCCTGTCCGCGCCATACGCCGCCAATGCCTCAGCTGCTGTTGCGGCAACAGGGAACAGGTCCGCGCCTGCGCGGCCTCTCCTTCCTGCAAGGACCCCTACTCCCCTTGCTACCTGTGGCGCTACCGGCTCGGCTCGCGCCCGGAAGTGTTCGAACGGCGCAAGCGCAAAGCCAAACGCACCCTGCTCACCCTGCCAGGACTCTCCCTGAATAAAGCGGTCCCGTCTCCGACAGCCTAAGACCGGAGACTTTTTCCGCCCGCAGCACCACGAACCAGCCGCCAGCTGGCAACTGTCCCGGCCCTGCCTCGAACAGGGCGGCCAACCCGGTCCACGTTTAATTGTGCGCATTTCGGACGCAATTTTGGTCCATTGAGCGATTGCATTGACTCGACCATAAGAGTCGGGCATAAGGTGTTGTCATGCCTGCCCGCCACTGTCCGGACATCCGGACTGGTTGCGCCTCCCACACCGTCCGAATTACCGGACTCCCTCCGTCAATCCGGAGGATCGGACAGACTCTAGTCGAATAACTTGTTGGATTTATTATGTTAAGAATATTGGAACGGAAGTTGTAATAAGTTTCGGTTAGTCAACGGTGGCGGCTGGGGCGAAATGCACGTTCGTCTCATTCCGTGAAACAAGATGGAAGCGCCGGTTTAGAATGCCGGTTTCCAATATCGGAGTAAGAATGCACCTCGACGCCTTGTTCAGCCCGAAAACCGTGGCAGTTGTTGGCGCTTCCAGGGATTCGGGCAAGATTGGCCACACCATCTTGAAGAACATGATCGAGGCCGGCTTCAAGGGCGAACTGTACCCCGTCAACCCGAAAGCCGAAACGGTTCTCGGGCTCAAGGCCTACAAGGACATCCCGAGCCTTCCATCCCCCCTTGATCTTGCCGTGCTCGCAGTGCCGCGCGAAACGGTTATCCCCTCCCTGAAGGCCCTGCTGGAGCACAGGCTGCGCGGCGCGGTCATCGTTTCCGCCGGGTACCGCGAATCCGGCAAGGAAGGATGGAAGATCGAAGCCGAAGTGGCCCGCATCTGCCGCGACAACGACATCGCGCTTATCGGCCCCAACTGCCTTGGAATCATCTCCACCGAGGACGGCGTCAACGCGTCTTTCTCTCCTGGCTTTCCCCGCAAGGGAAACATCGCGTTTTTCTCCCAGTCCGGGGCCTTGTGCTCCGCCATTCTGGACTGGGCCATCGGCGAATCCATCGGCTTCTCCAAGTTCGTGAGCCTTGGCAACAAGGCCGTGGTGGATGAAACCCACATGCTCTATGCGCTGGCCCAGGACCCGGAAACCAAGGTCGTTCTCGGCTACGTGGAGAACGTGGAGCACGGCGAGGCCTTCCTGCGCATGGCCCGCAAGATCACCCGGGAAAAACCCGTGATCATGCTCAAAGGCGGAACCACGGCGGCCGGGGCCAAGGCGGCCTCCTCCCACACAGGCTCGCTTGTGGGGTCCGAGCACGCCTACGAAGCCGCCTTCCGCCAGACCGGGATTCTGCGCGCCCACACCATCACTGAAATGTTCGACATGGCCCAGGCCTTTTCCAACCAGCCCCTGCCCCAGGGGCCGCGCCTGGCCATCGTCACCAATGCGGGAGGCCCCGCCATCCTGGCCGCGGACGCGGCCGAGAAGTCGCTCCTGTCCATGGCCCCGCTGTCGGCGCAGACGGTGGACACGCTCAAATCCGGCCTTTCGGCCTCGGCCGGAATATACAACCCCGTGGACATCCAGGCCGACGCCGACGCGAATCGCCTTGACCGCACCATTTCAGTGCTGCTGGACGATCCCCAGGTGGACAGCCTCATGGTGCTCATCGCGCCCACCGCGTTCACCCATCCCGAGAAGATGGCCAAGGCCATAATAAAATCCGCCGCGAACACCTTCAAGCCCGTGCTGTGCTGCTTCATGGGCAAAAGCCACATGGAAGCCGGCGCCATCCTGCTCAAAGAGGCCGGCATTCCCTGCTACCAATTCCCGGAACAGGCTGTGAGCAGCCTGGAGGCCATGTACCGCTACGGCGTCCGCAAGAGCCGTCCTTCCCCGGTCATGGCCAGCGTGGAAGGCCGCAAGGATGTGGTGCGCAAGGTCATCAAGGAAGCCCGTTCCCAGGGAATGACTGAAATTCCCGACGAAATGGCCCAGGACATCCTCAAGGCCTACGACCTCCCGGCAGCCAAAGCGGCACTGGCAAGAACTTCCGACGAAGCGCTGGCTCTGGGTTCCAAGATCGGATATCCTGTGGTATGCAAGGTGGCCTCGCCCCAGATCACCCACAAGGCGGACGCCGGGGCCGTGGCGGTAGGGGTCAGGACGCCCGAGGAACTGCGCACGGCATTTCTCGAAATCACCGGGCACGTGAAGATCACCCGGCCGGACGCCCACGTTTCCGGATGCATGATCCAGGAGCAGGCGCCCGCGAACATGAAGGAAGTGGTGCTCGGTTTCCGCCGGGACGACCACTTCGGGCCGCTTCTGCATTTCGGGCTGAACGGAATCTACATCGATGTGCTGGGCGACATCTCGTACCGGCTGGCCCCGGTATCCATCAATGACGCCCGCCAGCTCATCCGCGAAGTGGACTCCTACATGCTCCTCAAGGGGGTGCGTGGCGAACCGGCGGCGAACATCGAAGCACTCGAAGACATCGTCATCCGGCTCTCGCAATTGGCGATAGACTTCCCGGAGATTTACGAGGCCGAACTGGGCCCTGTTCTTGTCAACAATGAACGCGCCGTCGTAGCGGACGTGCGCCTTATGCTTCTTCCACAGTAGCCATAGGGAGTTCACGCGCATATGCCAGGACTGTATATCGGTTCCACAGCGCCTTTTTCCGGAAAGAACACCCTCTGCCTGGGTCTTGGCCTCAAGTTCCAGAAGGAAGGGCTCTCGGTGGGCTATTTCAAGCCCGTGGGCGCGCAGGCGGCAAAAATAGGAGACTCCTGGGGAGACCTGGACGCGGCCGCCATAAGCCAGGCCCTGGGCCAAAGCGTCGCGCCCGACCTGGCCACGCCGGTGCTGGTCACGCAGGACTTCATGCACAAGGTCTTTTCCCAGTCTCCCTGCCAGGACCGTACCGGCGAGATCGTGGCCGCGTACAAAAAGATCTCCAAGGGCAAGGACGTCACCCTGGTGGGAGGATCCGGCGGATTCCTGCACTCCGGACTTTACGCCTGCTTAGACGGCGCCACCGTGGCCAAGGCACTGAACGTGCCGGTTGTCATCGTGGACCGGTGCACCCACGAGATGAACTACGACATACTCCTGGCCATCAAGGAGCGCCTGGGCGAGAAGATGCTCGGATGCGTCCTGTCGGACGTCACCGGCCACTACCAGGAAGAGGTGAACTCCGTGCTCGTGCCGTTCTTGGCCAAGCGCGGCGTGAAAGTTCTTGGCATCATGCCGCACGACCGCCTGCTCGGAGCGGTTTCGGTGAACATCCTGGCCGAACGCCTGGGCGGCAAGCTCATCTCCAGCGCCCACAAATCCGATGTGGTGGCCGAGAGCTTCCTCATAGGCACCATGCAGGTGGAAAATTTCCTCACCCATTTCAGAAAGCACACCAAGGCCGCGGTGATCGTGGGCGGCGACCGCTCCGACCTGCAACTGGTTGCCATCGAAGGCAGATGCGCCTGCCTTATTCTCACAGGCAACCTCTACCCCAACGACATCATACTGGCTCGCGCCGAGAACGCGGAAGTGCCCATCATGGTGGTTCGCGAGGACACCTATTCCGTGGCCCGGCGCATGGAGGCCCTTCTCTCAAGGAACAAACTGCGCGACCCAGGCAAATTCCAGCAAGCATCCCAACTGGTGGCCGGCAATCTCGACATCGCCGCCATCAGGCAGGGTCTTGGGCTCTAACCAACCCATATTCATACACTGTAGAAAGGAAACAAGGCAATGGCACAGAAACTGATCAAGACCGTGGACGGCAATACCGCCACTTCTTGGGTGGCATACGCTCTCTCCGAATGCGCTGCCATCTATCCCATCACTCCTTCCTCCAACATGGGCGAGATGGTCGACGAGTGGGCTTCCCAGGGCATGAAGAACATCTTCGGCCAGACCATCAAAGTCCGTGAGCTGCAAAGCGAAGCCGGAGCCGCCGGAGCCGTGCACGGCTGCCTGGCCGCCGGCGCCCTGACCAGCACCTATACCGCTTCCCAGGGCCTTCTGCTCATGATCCCGAACATGTACAAGATCGCCGGCGAACTTCTGCCCGGCGTCTTCCACGTGTCCGCCCGCGCCGTGGCCGCCCACGCCCTGTCCATCTTCGGCGACCACCAGGACGTCATGGCCTGCCGCCAGACCGGCTTCGCCATGCTTGCCGGCTGCTCCGTCCAGGAAGCCCATGACATGGCCCTGGTGGCGCACCTGTCCGCCATCGAGTCCAGCGTGCCCTTCCTGCACTTCTTCGACGGCTTCCGCACCTCGCACGAAGTGCAGAAGATCGAGGTGCTCGACTTCGCCGAAATCGCCAAGATGGTGAACCAGGAGAAGGTGGCCGAGTTCCGCGCCCGGGCCATGAACCCCGAGCATCCGAACATCCGCGGCACCGCCCAGAACCCGGACATCTACTTCCAGGGCCGCGAAGCCGCCAACAAGTTCTACCAGGCCGTGCCCGGCATCGTGAAAGAGGTGATGAAGAAGGTCTCGGCAGCCACCGGCCGTTCCTACGGCCTCTTCGACTACTACGGCGCCCCTGACGCCGAGCAGGTCATCGTGGCCATGGGCTCTTCCTGCGAAGCCATCAAGGAAGTCATCGACGCCATGCAGGGCAAGAAGATCGGCCTGGTCACCGTGCGCCTCTACCGCCCCTGGTGCTCCGAGTCCTTCCTGGCCGCCCTGCCCAAGACCGCCAAGATCATCACCGTGCTCGACCGCACCAAGGAAGCCGGCTCCCTGTACGAGCCCCTCTACCTGGACGTGGCCTCCACCCTGCGCGACGCCGGCAACAACGCCACCTTGATCGGCGGCCGCTACGGCCTGGGCTCCAAGGAGTTCACCCCAGCCATGGTCAAGGCCGTGTACGACAACATGGCCGCCGCCAAGAAGAACCACTTCACCGTGGGCATCGAGGACGACGTGACCGGCACTTCCCTGCCCGTTCCCGCCTTCTCCGACACCACCCCTGCCGGCACCGTGCAGTGCAAGTTCTGGGGCCTGGGCGCGGACGGCACCGTGGGCGCGAACAAGGAAGCCATCAAGATCATCGGCGACAACACCGACATGTACGCCCAGGGATACTTCGCCTACGACTCCAAGAAGTCCGGCGGCATCACGGTTTCCCACCTGCGCTTCGGCAAGAAGCAGATCCGCTCCACCTACCTGGTGAACGCCGCGGACTACGTGGCCGTGCACAAGTCCAACTACGTGCAGCTCTACGACGTGCTGGAAGGCATCAAGGAAGGCGGTACCTTCGTTCTGAACTCCAACTGGTCGCTGGCCGACATGGAGAAGGAGCTTCCCGCCGCCACCAAGGCCGCAATCGTTGCCAAGAAGCTCAAGTTCTACAACATCGACGCTGTGAAGATCGCCCAGGGCGTTGGCCTTGGCGGGCGCATCAACATGATCATGCAGACCGCCTTCTTCAAGCTGGCGGGCGTGCTGCCCTTCGAAAAGGCCGTGGAGCTTCTGAAGAAGTCCATCCACAAGGCCTACGGCAAGAAGGGCGAGAAGATCGTGCAGATGAACATCGACGCCGTGGACCAGGCCGTGGCCGCCCTCGAGGAAGTGAAGTACCCGGCTTCCTGGGCCAATGCCAAGGACGCTGCCGCTAAAGCCGAGAACATCCCCGACTACGTCGCCAAGATCGCCAAGCCCGTTCTGGCCCAGAAGGGCGATTCCCTGCCGGTGTCGCTGTTTGATCCCGCCGGGTTCATGCCCGTGGCCACTTCCCAGTACGAGAAGCGCGCCGTGGCCATCAACGTGCCCGAGTGGATCAAGGAAAACTGCATCCAGTGCAACCAGTGCGCCTTCGTCTGCCCCCACTCCGCCATCGTGGCCAGCGTGCTGACGGACGGGGAGAAGGCCAAGGCCCCGGCCACCTACGAGACCCTTCCCGCCCAGGGCAAGGAGCTCAAAGGCATGCACTTCCGCATCCAGATCAACACCCAGGACTGCCTGGGTTGCGGCAACTGCGCGGACATCTGCCCGGCCAAGAAGAAGGCCCTGGAGATGAAGCCCATCGACTCCCAGACGGGTGTCCAGGTCCCCAACTTCAAGTTCTGCGAGACCGTGTCCTGGAAGCAGGGCCTCATGAAGCGCGACTCCGTGAAGGGCTCCCAGTTCTACCAGCCCCTCATGGAATTCTCCGGCGCCTGTTCCGGCTGCGGCGAGACCCCGTACGTGCGCGTACTCACCCAGATGTTCGGCGAGCGCATGATCATTGCCAACGCCACCGGCTGCTCCTCCATCTGGGGCGCCTCGGCTCCCACCACCCCGTACTGCAAGAACGCCGACGGGTTCGGTCCGGCCTGGGGCAACTCCCTGTTCGAGGACGCCGCCGAATTCGGTTACGGCATCGGCTTCGCCGTGGCCCAGCGCCGCGAACTCCTGAAGGACAAGGTCAAGGCCGCCGTGGCCGAGGCCGACGGAGACCTGAAGGCGGCCCTCACCGGCTGGATCGACGGCTACCTCGACGCTGAAAAGTCCGCCCTGTTCGGCGCCCAGATCAAGAAGCTGGTTGGCGCCATGAAGACCAAGTCCGCTGCCATGAAGGCCATCGAGGCCGACTTCGACCTTCTGGTCAAGAAGTCCGTCTGGTGCTTCGGCGGCGACGGCTGGGCCTACGACATCGGCTTCGGCGGCCTGGACCACGTGATCGCCTCCGGCGACGACGTGAACATCCTGGTCATGGACACCGAGGTGTACTCCAACACCGGCGGCCAGTCCTCCAAGTCCACCCCCACCGGGGCCATCGCCAAGTTCGCTGCCGCTGGCAAGCGCACCCGCAAGAAGGACCTGGCCCGCATCGCCATGACCTACGGCAACGTGTACGTGGCCGCGGTCTCCATGGGCTACAACAAGCAGCAGCTCATGAAGGCCTTCGCCGAGGCCGAGGCCTACCCCGGCCCCTCCATCATCCTGGCCTACGCCCCCTGCATCAACCAGGGCCTCAAGCGCGGCATGGGCAAGACCCAGGAGCAGGCCAAGCTGGCCACCGCCTCCGGCTACTGGCCGCTGTTCCGCTACAACCCGGACCTGATCGCCCAGGGCAAGAACCCCCTGCAGATCGACTCCAAGGCCCCTGACGGCACCATCATCGACTTCGTCATGAGCGAGAACCGCTACGCCGCTCTGGACAAGATGATCCCCGACGTGGCCAAGAAGCTGCGCGCCGAGCTCGAATCCGACATCATGGACCGCTGGAAGCAGCTGTGCGTCCTGGCCGGTGTGGATCCCAGCGGCGACGCGGAAAAGGCCAAGGCAGCCAAGGGCGCGGCCGACTCCGAAGCCTGCACCCTCTCCGCAACGGCCGAACATAACGGCGGCAACGCCGAGCCCTGCGACGACGGTCGCTCCGGCAAATAGGTAAAGAAATGTCCCCGGAATGGATGAAAATCTATTCCGGGGACAAAAAAAGTGATTATAGAAGTATACGGCAAGCGCAGAACGCTTGCCGACGGGTATACGGCCAACGGGCTGGCCGGCAGTAACCCCTCGCGGCATCGCCCCACCACAACCCCGCCCTAAAAGCCGCGAGCCTCACCACGCTGCCCACCTGCCGACTAGCCCTACCGTGCGGGGGGAGTGCCCTCTCCCCCCGCTTCTTTTTACTTGCCCGGCGGCTTAAACTGTAAGCCGCCGGGCATTTTTTATGCCTTCCTGCAATTTATCCCCAACATCTGTAACCCCGCCCCACTCCCCGGTCTCTTACGTGTGTCCATCGGCATCCAAAGCAAGCCCGCCCTTCCCGCACACCCCATCGAAAAAACCATATGCTGCACATCGCGTTGAAAATGCTCTTCGGAGACAAAGGCAAATACATTGGCATCGTTACGGCCATTGCCCTGTCTTCCATCATCATGATCCAGCAGCCCGCGATCCTGGTAGACATCCTGAGCCAGACCTACGGCACCATCTCGGACATAAGCCTGCCGGACATCTGGGTGATGGACCCGCAGGTACAGTCCATCGAAGATTCCAAGGCCATGCAGGACACCCTGCTCTACCGCGTGCGAAGCGTCCAAGGCGTGGAGTGGGCCGTTCCCTTCTACAAGGGCGGCCAGAAGGTGCGCCTTCCAAATGGCGAAACCGCCCAATGCCAGATGAACGGCCTTGACGACGCCACCCTCATCGGAGGCCCGGCAAAGCTTCTCCAGGGCAATCTCGTGGATCTGCACGTGTCCGACGCGGTCATCGTTGACGAGGCCGGAGCAAAAGGCAGGCTGGCGTCAACACCTAAGGACGGAGGCCCCCGCGTGCCCCTGAAGGTGGGGGACGTCCTGGAGATAAACGAACACCGGGCCCTGGTGGTGGGGATATCGCAGACAACGCCCAGCTTCATGTCCCAGCCGGTGCTCTACACCACCTACAACCGCGCCAAGACCTTTGCGCTGAGCGAACGCAAACTCCTGAGCTACGTGCTGGCCAAGGCCAAACCCGAGGAACGCCCCGAGGACGTGGCCAGAAGAATTTCGGCGGAAACCGGCCTCAAGGCCTACTCGTCCGAAGAGTTCAAGCAGGTGTCGCTCGATTTCATTCTGCACAGGACGAACATCTTAAAGAACATCGGCTTCGTGGTGCTCATCGGCTTCGTGGTGGGCACCGCGGTCACGGGCCAGATATTTTACAACTTCACCCTGGAAAACCTTCGCTACTTCGGCGTGTTCAAAGCCATGGGCGCCACTGGCGGGCAGCTCCTGCGCATGATCCTTCTCCAGGCGTTCCTGGTGGGTTTCGTGGGGTTCGGCCTGGGCGCCGGGATCACCGCCGCCTTCATGGCCGGCACAACCGGAGGCATGGGGCCGCAGCCCAAACTCACCTGGGAGCTCCTTCTTGGAAGCGGAACGGCCGTGATGGTCATCGTTCTTCTCGCGGCCCTGATAAGCGCCCGCAAGGTGATGAAACTCGAACCAGCCGTGGTGTTCAAGGGATAACCATGGGAAATGCTGCTGACACTTTGGCCATAAGCTGCCGCAACATAACCAAATGCTACGGGAGCGGAGACAACAGCACCTGGGCTCTTCGCGGCGTGGATCTCGACGTGCTCCCCGGAGAGCTGCTGATGCTGGTGGGACCGTCCGGCTGCGGCAAGACCACCCTGATATCGGTGATGGCCGGGATAATGGACCAGGACCAGGGAACATGCGAACTGCTCGGCCGGGACATGAAGAAGCTCTCCGAAAAAGAACGTCTTCAATTCCGGGGGCGAAACATCGGGTTCGTGTTCCAGGCCTTCAACCTGGTGCCGACGCTGACAGTGGCGGAGAACGTCTCCCTGCCGCTTATAATAAACGGTTGTTCCCAAAAGGAGTCATTGCTCCGGTCCAGGCGGTGCCTGGAGGATGTGGGCCTTCATGGCCGCGAGGATTCGCGCCCGCCGGACCTGTCCGGAGGACAGCAGCAGCGCGTGGCCATAGCACGCGCCCTGGTCCACGACCCGAGCATCGTGGTGTGCGACGAGCCCACCAGCGCCCTGGACCACGCCACCGGAAAAAACGTGATGGACATGCTCAAATCCCTGGCCGTTCGGGACAAGCGCACCCTGGTGATCGTCACCCACGACTCCAGGATATTCGACTACGCCGACCGCATGGCCAACATGGACGACGGACGCATCGAAAGCGTCCAGTCCAAGACTCCAGTTCAAGGAGTGGACTCTTGAAACTCAAACATTTGCTTCTCCCCGGAATTGCCGCCGTGGGCATCGCCTTTGCCGTGGCCGCGGCGTTCAGCTCGGAGCGCAGGCACGAACCGGCCCAGCCCCTGGCCCAACCCTCCCAGGCTCCCTACCAGCACTATGTCGGCGGAGCCGGACTGGTAGAAGCCAACAACAACAATATCTCGCTTGGAACGTCCGTTGCGGGCGTGGTGTCCAAGGTATTCGTGGAAGCCGGGAACACGGTGGAACCAGGCCAGGCCTTGTTTTCCATCGATGATCGCGAAACGCGGGCGGAGATAGCCGTCAAGGAGGCCAGCCTGGCCAAGGCCCAGGCGGCTCTGGAAGAGGCCCGGGCCTCCCACAAGGACTACCAGACGCAATTCTCCCTGGTGAAAAACGTCACCGACCGCCGGGCCGTGAGCGTGGACGACCTGGAAAAGCGCCGCAACGCGGAAGCCCTGGCCAAAGCCAAGGTGGAGAGCGCCAAGGCCGCCGTCTTGTCTGCCGAAGCCGAGCTCGCGGCCTCGAAAACCACGCTGGACCGCCTTACCGTGCGGGCGCCGCTTTCCTGCGAGGTGCTCCAGGTGAACATTCGCGCTGGAGAATTCGCCCCCACCGGGAGCCTCTCCACTCCGCTCATGCGTTTGGGACGTATGGACCGCATGAACGTGCGCGTGGACGTGGACGAGAACGATGCCTGGCGGGTGAGAGAAGGAACCAGGGCCATGGCATTCATGCGCGGCAACCGGGAGATGAAGGCCACGCTTGATTTCGTGCGGGTGGAGCCCTACGTCACCCCCAAGGTGTCGCTTACCGGCGGCAGCAGCGAACGGGTGGACACCCGCGTGCTCCAGGTGATCTACAGCTTCGACAGAAGCGAGTTTCCGGCCTTTGTCGGCCAGCAGCTGGACGTCTTCATAGAGACAACGCCCCCGTCATCCGTGGCCTCCGGAGCCAAGCAGGTCGCCGGGGGCGGGTTATGAAGCGCTTTGGCACAAGCATCGTCCTGCTTCCATTGGCGCTCTGCGCCTGCGTGAGCGTTGGTCCCGATTACAAGCGCCCGCAATTCGACGCCCCGCAGAATTGGGGGGAAACGGCAAGGCCCGTGGAAACGGCAGCCGGGATCGAGCAGGCCGCCTGGTGGAAGAACCTTGGAGATCCGGTTCTGGACAGCCTTGTGGAGCGGGCCGTGGCCAAAAACCTGGACGTGGCCCAGGCCAGAGCCCGCATCGCCCAGGCCAGGGCGGAAGTGGTTGTGGTCAGGGCCGGGGCTCTGCCCGCCCTGAACGCTGCCGGTTCCACCACGTCGAGCTACGCCGACGGTTCGGTGCTTTCATCCACTCCGGACACGTCATCGAATGCGACGGTTTCGCCATCCACCACATACCAGGGAGGTCTGGGAGTCAGCTGGGAGATCGACGTGTTCGGCGGCCAGCGACGCCAACGCGAGGCCTCCCGGGCAGCACTGGATGCCAGTACGGAAGACTTCAACGCCACCGTTCTGACCTTGCTTGGCGACGTGGCCAAAAACTACGTGGAGTTACGAACGTACCAGGAGCGCCTCGCCATTGCCCGGGCGTCCACCAAATCGCAACAAGAGAACGTGGCCGTCACCCTGGAACGCTTCAAGATCGGCCTCATAAGCCACCTGGACGTCTCCCAGGCCCAGGCGCAAAAGTCATCGACCGAAGCGGACATGCCCGTTCTCGAAGCGTCCATCAAGCAATCGATCCACCGTTTGGGGATACTCCTGGGCCAGGAGCCCAACGCGCTTAAGAGTGAGCTGGAAACGGTCCGAGCGGTGCCTGCGGCTTCTGGCGTGAACGCCCTGGGGCTGCCGTCGGAACTCCTCTCCCGCAGGCCGGACCTGCGCAAGGCCGAGCGCCAGCTGGCCGTGGCCTCGGCCAATATCGGGGTGGCCGCCGCCGAACAGTATCCAAAGTTCGACCTGACCATGGGGCTTGGGCTGCAAGGAAACGTGCTCACGAAGTTTTTGGGCCTGGCCAACTGGTACTGGTCCGTTGTTCCGGCCTTTTCCGCTCCGGTCATCGATGCCGGCAAGGCCCGGGCGGGCGTGGCCAAGAAGCGGGCCGTGTATGATGAGAGCCTGGCCAAATACCACGCCACCTTCCTCACCGCGCTGGAAGACGTGGAAAACGCCCTGAGCGCTTACGGCGCGGACGAGGAAAGGAAGCAAAGCCTCCAGCAGGCCGTGCTGGCCAGCGAGGACGCGCTCGCCCTGGCACGGGAACGCTACGCAAAAGGGCTCACCAGTTTCCTGGACGTTCTGTCCGCGGAAAAGACCCTCTACGAGGCCCAGGAGAACCACTGCAAATCAAGCGCCGCCGTTATCCTGGACATCATCACGCTGTACAAGGCCCTCGGCGGCGGCTGGGACTGCCAGGAGATCAAGGCGGTTACCCCCGCGGCATGAAACGGAGCGCATGTACGACGGACCGTGAAGATTCATTGTGCTCAGCAAGTTAGCCTTACGGACAGAGCACTTGTCTTTGGTTGGGAAGCCATATTTTTTCTGAAACATGAAACTTTGTTCATGAAATCTCTTGATGCAAGGGGCGGCCTTGGCTAAGGTGTTAAAAACCTTTCGAAAGGAGCCTATTGTCATGAAGAAGCTGCTTATTGCTGGTCTGGTCGCCGCCATGTCGCTCTCCGCTGGCGCCGCTTTCGCCGCCGGAAAAGCCAAAGCCCCCAAAAAGGAAGCCCCCAAGAAGATCGAGTGCTCCGTGGGTGACAAGAAGGTCATGACCGCCACCACCGACGCCTGCATGAAGATGGGCGGCCTGGTGATGAACTTCCCCGGACCTGCCAAGGACGCCCCCAAGGCTGCCAAAAAGAAATAACTTTCTTTTCGGCGTTGATTTTACTGGCGGGGGCTTCCGGAGGCCCCCGCCAGTTCTTTTTTCCCGCCCTCGTTTTTCATTCTGGCTCTTTTCCCGCTGATACAACGACGACGGCCCCCGCGGGGTGACCGATTTCCCGCGAGGGCCGTCTTCGACCGGGAGATAAAAGCCGGACAGGGTCCTGGAAGACCCCGCCCGGCGGTTCAGCTTATTTCAACAGGTCGTCCAGAAGTTCCACGGTGTGCTTCACCTGCACCCTGGCGCCTTCCTTGTCGAACCCGCCCTTGATCTGCATGACGCAGCCGGGGCAGTCCATGGCCACCGTGGGCGCGCCCGTGGCTTTTATGTTGGTGAGCTTGCGGGTGAGAATGGGCTTTGAGATCTCCGGGAACTTGAGCGAATACGAGCCGCCCATGCCGCAGCACATGTCGCACTCGAACATCTCGTCGATCTGGTAGCCGGCCTGGGTCAGGAGCTCCCTGGGTTCCTTCTCGGCATGCAGGGTGCGCTTCAGGTGGCAGGAATCGTGGTAGGTAATCCTGCCAAGGGTCTTGCCTTCCTTGAAGGTAAGCTTGCCCTCGTCCACCAACTGCTTGACGAAGGTGGAGAAGTCCACGGTCTTGGTGGCCAGGCGGCGCGCCTTGGGGAGCTTGTCGCGCTGTCCCAGGCTTTCGTACACCTCGATGAACTCGTGTTTGAGCGCCCCGGTGCAGGTGGGGCAGGCCGAGATCACGTAGTCCACTTCCTCTTCCAGCAAGGCGTTGACGTTGTCAGTGGCGTTGCTGGCCGCCACCTCGTAGGCGCCGTTGTAGCGGGCAGGAGCGCCACAGCAGGTCTGGCCCTTGGGGAAGGTGACGTTGTAGCCGGCCTTGTTCAGAATGCTCACCAGCTTCTCGCCCATTTCGGGGTAGGCGAAGTCGATGAGGCAGCCCGAGTAGAAGGCGATCTTCTTTTGCAGCACCGGCTGCTTGATGGTGTCGAACACGTCGCGGAAAGGCTTTTCCGCAATGGCGGGCAGGCTGCGGAAGTCGGACAGCTCGGAGAGGAAGAACGGCAGGTGCCGGATGAATCCTTCCTTGGCCCCCACCAGTTTCTGGGTCTTGGAGGCGGTGCGCAGCATGGCGTGGAACAGGGTGCGGTTGTTCACCACGCTGAAGATGGCCTTCTGCACCACTCCCTGGCCCTTTTCCTGGGCCAGCCTGCGCCGAATCTCCAGAATGAGCGCCGGAATGTCGATCTGCCCGGGGCAGACCTGCTTGCAGTTGCCGCACTGGATGCACAGGCCCTGGATGTCCTCGCTCTTTTTGAGCTCATCGAACCAGGCGGTGAGGATGGTGCCTATGCCGCCCGTGTAGACCTTGCCGAACACGTGGCCGCCCACCAGGCGGTACACCGGGCACACGTTCAGGCAGGAGGCGCAGCGGATGCACTGCAGGGCCTGCTTGAAGATGGGGTCGGCGGCCATCTCGGTGCGTTTGTTGTCCATGAGGATGATGTGCACGTCCTTCATGGAGCCGTCGTCATTGGGCGTGGGCCCGGTGATGAAGCTCACGTAGCTGGTGAGCTGCTGGCTGGTGGCGCTCTTGGGCAGGGCTACCAGTATGGGGGCGGCGTCGGCCCAGGTGGGGATGAGCTTTTCCAGGCCAACCACCGCCACGTGGATCTTGGGCAGGCTGGTGGTCAGGCGGGCGTTGCCCTCGTTGGTTATGATGCCGATGGTGCCGGTTTCGGCAATGGCCATGTTGGCGCCGGAGATGCCCATGTCGGCCTGGAGGAACTTTTCGCGCAGCTCCTTGCGGGCCACCTTGACCAGTTTCGGGATGTCGTTGGTCAGGCGCTCGTTTATTTCCTTGCTGAAGAGGTCGGCAACCTCGTCGCGGGTCATGTGGATGGCCGGCATGACCATGTGCGAAGGAGTCTGCCCGGCCAGCTGGATGATCCACTCGCCAAGGTCCGTCTCGTTCACCTGGACGCCCTGCGCCATCAGGTGCTGGTTCAGGTGGATTTCCTCGGTGGCCATGGACTTTGATTTGACGATGCTCTTGACGCCCTTTTCCCGGCACAGGCTGGCGATGTAGTCCTTCACCATCTGGGGGGAGCTGGCCCGGAAAACCTTGGCCCCGCGCGCCGTGGCCGCCTTCGCGAACTGGTCGGCCAGTTCGTCCAGGTGTTCGGCGGCGTATCCCTTGATGGCGGCGATGCGCTCGCGCAGCTGTTCAAAATCGATGCCTTCGTAGGCCTTGACCCTGGCCACGGCGTAGGCCTCGGAGAAGCGACCCAGGGCTCCGCTCAGATTGGCGTTGTGCAACGCCTTGTCGACTGATTGTTTAAAGAGTGTGTCAGCCATTAGTTTTGCCCTCCAAGGTCGTCGATGCAGACTATGATCAACCGCTCAGGCCCGTGCACGCCGATGGTGAGCACCCGCTCGATGTCGGCCGTGCGGCTGGGGCCGGTGATTATGGCCAGATAGGCGCAATCTTTCGGGTGAACGGTTTCGAGAAGCGTGGGCATGTCCGGCAGGATCTGATTGGTGCCGATGATGGCCAGGTGTATCCAGGGCAGCATGGAAGCCAGGCGTTCCTTGGGATCGGAGGAATTCTGGCAGACGCTGCCGGTGTTGGCCAGACCCCAGTTCATCTGGGTTATGCCGATCCTGGCCTGCTCGGCCAGATCCCGGGTGACACTGAACTTAAGCCCAGGGAATTCCTTGGCCAGCTCGTCCGTATCCACATCCTTCAGAAAGGGACATTCGGTCCATACCGCGTAGGAATGGGGGGCATCGGCCACCTGTTCCGTGCGGAAGGTTTCCTTGATGAAGGCCAGGGCCTCGCCTTTGGAAGCGAAGCGGTGCACTTCCGCGCTCACGGCTTCAGCTTTTGCTTTGAAAAGGTCAAACATATCGGTCCTCCAGGTTGAAGGGCGCCGGTCGAAACGCCCGTTTCCATCACAGCGCGCACGCGGTGCGGCCATTTGCAAGGTCTCTTAGCAGGCATTGCAAAGCAATGTGAACAATCTTTTCAAACAGCGGTAGGAATGCCTGAATGGTGTGTTTTGAGGCTTGAAAGGTATTAAGGCGCATTCTCTCAAAAGGGCCGGGGCAAAAAGCCAACCATTTCGGTTGCGAGAAGGTATCGCGCAAATCCAAGTGGCACGATTTTCCAGGCGAATGGTCTCAAAAAAAGGCTGGATGGGGGAACGGAGATCTTTGAGATGGCGCGGCGTCAGATATCGAAATGCGCCTTCAGGTCCTTGGCGTTGTAGCGGCTGACCAGGATTTCCGTGCGTTCGCGGTCGCTCATGATGAGCTTGTAGCTGCCGCCGGTCCAGGGGAGAATCTCGGCAACATGGTTCAAATTCACCAGATGGCTGCGGTGAGCCCGGAAAAAGCCATGAGGCACGAGACGGGCCTCCAACTCCGTGATGGTGGCCTTGACCGTGTAGCGCCCGTGCACGGCGTGCACGCTGATGCGTCCGTCATCGCTGGTGACGTGGAAGATGTGTTTGGGAAGGGTCGGCACTATGCGCTCGCCGTCGTACAGGGGGATTCGCCGCTCCTGGATGGCGCCGGGGCCGGAGGCGGGCTGGAGAGCGGAACTCTCCTCATCCAGACGGCAATACCGCTTGGCCTTGTCCACGGCCTTGCGCAGCCTGTCCAGCGTGAAAGGCTTCAGGATGTAGTCCAGGGCGTCCAATTCAAACGCCCTCACGGCGTGTTCTTCATAGGCCGTAACGAACACCAGCAGAGGTTTTTTGGGCAGATCTCCGAACAGGTAGGACAGCTCAAGGCCAGAGAGCCCGGGCATCTGGATGTCTAGAAACACCAGGTCGGGTTGCAGGGCCCTTACCTCGGGCAGGGCCGCCGTACCGCTGGAGGCCTCGCCAACGATGGCCACGTCCTCGATGCGGCCGAGCAGATGCTTGAGTTCGCGCCGGACCGGCCCCTCGTCGTCTATGATGAAGACCGTCAGGCTCATGAGCGCGGGATGGAGAAGGAGATGGTTGTGCCAACGCCCGGAGCGCTCTCGATGCGCAGGCCGTGCTGGGCTCCATGGATGGCCACCAGGCGGGCGTTCACGTTGCGCAGGGCCAGGCCCGTGCCGTGAGCGGGCTGGATGCCCGGGGTTTCGTCCAGCAGGGCCGCCACGGCCGCCTGTTCCATGCCCACGCCGTTGTCCTTGACGAAGATCCGCACCGCGCCGTTTTCATGATGGGCGCCGACAATGATCTCCCCGCCCTCTTCCTTGGGCATCAGTCCGTGGCGCAGGGCGTTTTCCACCAAAGGCTGGAGGATGAGCGGAGGAACCGGGCACTCCAAGGCGGCTGGTTCGATGTCGTAGGTGACCTTGAGCCGTTCCTCGAACCGGGCCCGCTCGATGGAAAGGTAATCCTCGCAGTGTTCCAGTTCCTTGGCCAGGGGGACGCTGGCCCCGCCGGGCTTTATGTTCTTGCGGAAGAAATCGCCAAGCTTCACCAGAAGATCCGAGGCCGTTTCCGGGTCGGTCCTGATATAATGCATGATGGACGTTATGGCGTTGAAAAGAAAATGCGGATTGATCTGGGCCTGGAGCATTTTGATTTCTGCGTCGGTACGCAGCTTTTTTTGCAGCTCGGACTCGATAAGGGCCTGCTCCGCCTGTTTCTTGCTGGTAATGTCGCGGACGATGGAGACCACGCATTTCTCCCCGCCGATTTCGACAAGCTCGCCCGACCGCTCGACGGTGATGACCTCGCCGGACTTCATCCTGTACTGGAGCTCCTGGTTCAAGGTCCGGCCCTGGCGCAAGAAACCCTCGTCGAGCTCGTAGCGTTCCTTGGGATTGGCGTAGATACCGATATCCATGGACGTCTTGCCGATGACCTCTTCGCGGCTGAACCCGGTGATCTCCACGAAGGCATCGTTGACGTCCACGTAGGTGCCTTCATGGAGACGCAGGATGGCGATCCAGTCCGGGCTGTGCCGGAAGATGCGCTCGAACTTCTCTTCGGACTCGCGCAGGCTGGCCTCGGTCTTCTTGCGCCCCTGTATGTTCACCCAAAGGGCCATCAGCATGCCTAGAAGGATCATGAACGCCGTGGACACGGCCAGCACCTTGCCCTGGTGCTCCTCGTAGAAGGAGGCTGGCCTGTTGATGAGGAGGCTCCCCTCGGGCAACAGGCTTTGGGACACGCCGAACCGGCGCAGCTGCTCGTAATCGAACATGAAGCGGTTGGTGCTCTCCTTCACCACCCCGATGTCGCGGGGGCGCTCCCCTCTAAGAATCCGCACGGCCATCTCGGCTGCTTCCCTGCCCTGGTCGAAGCCGCTGGTCAGAAGACCGCCGACGATTCCGTGGCCCAGGTAGAAGTCCCATACGCCGTAGATCGGCACCTTGGACTGCCCGGCCACGAGTTCTATTGACTCATCGTAATTGAACGGCTTTCCGGAACGGTCCCGGTTGTAGGTCAAGAGCAGGATGAGATCCCCCTGGGCCAGGGTCCTCACCTTGGAGAGGAGCTCGTCCATGTCCAGGTCTTCCAGGTAGGACACGGACACCTTTTTCTCGAACTCGGGCAAGACCTCGGAGAGCACCTTCTTGTTGGCCAATCCGGTAGCGGACCTGTCGTTTATCACCACGATGCGGTAGGTACCCGGATGCAGGGCCAGAGCCGTGCGCAGCGTGTTGCGGACATCATAGGCTTCCACGATGCCGGTGAAGAAATCCTGCTTTCCCGTAAGCTTGGCTTCATCGAAGAAATTCACGCCGCAAAAAACCACCGGGGCGTTCGGGAAGAGAGCCGCCCTTTTGTCCAAGAGGAACTGGAAGGCGTCGTCATCGGAAGCCAGCACCACGTCGAACGCCACCCGGGCGTATTTCTCCTTTAAGAAGGAGGCCAGCCTGGCGTCGTCGCCCGGGTTGTGGACGCGCTTTGCGTCCATGTACTCGGTGAACACCTCGATGTGATTGTCCTGCCTGAACACCGAGGCCATGCCGGCGTCCTCGCTGTCGGTCCAGGTCAGTCCCTTGTGGTAGGAATGCAGCACCAGAACGCGTTTCTTGTCCTGGGCGACGGCTGGCAACGCGCTCAAGAGGACAAGGCATACGGCCAGCATAACGCGGGCGGATATAGGGAAGCAAAAAATCATGGCGGGCCTTGGCCGGTCAGAATGAAAAGCGCTCAGCCGAAACGGCTGACGAGTTCACTCCTACCACGATCAAGGGCGCATGGGAATGGTGAGAAGCCGTCCGAGACGGCGCCTGGCGCGTCAACGCCGGGAGAAGTCTCTTTTTCCGACGTATCGGACGAACTGGCCGGCTTCCTTGAAATCCGGATTCAGGATCAAGGCCTGCTCCAGAACCCGGGTGCAGCTTTCAAGGTCTCCCTTGTCGAAATACACCCTGGCCATGTTGAAGTAGATGTTCTCATCGTTCTTCTCAAGCTCCAAGGCTTTTGAGAAAAACCCGATGGACTCGTCCAGATGGCCGTCCTTGCGCAATGAAACGCCAAAGCTGTTGAAACGGTTGCGATGTTCGTCCCTGGACATCTCGCACCGGCACATGAGCAAGCCGAGGATCTTTTTAATGCTGGCCATCACCCTTTTATGGGCAAGATCATAGCCGGGATCGGAATGGGCGGGAAAATCAACCTGATCCACCAGGAGCGCCTTGAGCGCACTGAATTCTTTGACGTCCAGGCTCCCCAGGGACACGGTATCGTCCCCGTCCAGAATCTTGCGGGCCAGACCAGCCACCAGAGGAACACGGTGATCCGTGTAGTAGAGAGGCTCAGGAGTGTATGATTTGATGAAATCCTTGACGTCAACGGATTTGAGAATGCCCGAGGGAACTCCCTGGTCGGTGAGCGGCTGCACCTCAAGGCGCGTGTCGGACAATTGCCGGACGTACCAATAGGTCACGTTTTTGTGATCCACCAGGGTACTGCCGGAACCGATCTCGCTCAGCTTGCGCAGGGAATACACTCCCAGCAAGGCCGGGAATGGGTCATGGCCGCTCATGCTGCCCCCAGAGCCACCGCCAGGCCACAGCACGGCAGGTACGGCTTGATGTGATGAGCTGCAACCCCGCCTAAAATGAGTATTACAGCCCGTATAGACACCCCATATCGCGCACCGCGGTGCCAGGAAAATGGGGATTGCACGAAAAACCGAGGGATCTTCACTCTCTTCGCCCGAGGCGTCCGGCTAAGAAGCGCCCGGCGGAGGGGAAATCCCCTCCCCACTCCGCCGGGCGACCATGGCTGCATCGGGCAAGCGTCAGGGGTACTCACCGGAAAAAGGCCATGGCTATTCCTTTGACCCTGATTTGGCAGGAAAAGTTACATGCTTCCCAAAAACCATACGCCGGCCGCTCACTTTCTGGAATTTTCCCGGACGTTCGCAGGCTCTACAGACAGGCTCTTGCCACCCAATGCCTTCGCCTCTCTTCTTTCGATTATTCACCCTCGGGCCATAAGTTGACTGAAATTAATCCGATAAGCCCTTGGGACACAGCGCCTGAAGGCCTGCTCCCAAGCCATCGGAGAAAACTGTGTAACGTGTCTCCAACACCTGGCCTCTCTCTTGGGGATGACACTCTGCCATGCCACACAAGCATAGCATTAAAAAAGATTCATCTTGCACATTTATAGCCATACAAATAATAATCACTGCTACTAACCAAACGTACAAGTATTTTATGTATGAAATGTAAACGCCCAACATCAATAACATGGCACTCAATATGCATATTGTAACGTTTTAACAATTGAGTTCAGGAACCATACCCGTCGTCACGTCGCTATTGTCATGTTTGTTTCGGGGTATGAATCGGCACGCGCACTCAACCCCGGCCGAGAGGAAATATTCATGAAAGAAACCGAACACGATGTGGAGATGCGCTTCCTGGTTCCGTCCCACTTGGCTACCGCGGCCAGGCAGGCGATATCGGCGCTAACGGTCAAGGAGATCACGCCTTACGTAAATTGCCCCGCCCCGGAAAGAAAAACAAACCCAAGCAGGTTGACGAACCAGGAGCTGGACCTTCTCCTGAGCGAATAAGCGTTCACGATTGGCGGGATGCGCCGGCACGGTATAGACTTCCAACAAAGAATGAATACTATCTAGAAAGGACTATAGCGAACCAACTCTAATGCCTGGGAGTTTATGGGATTTTACCTGAAAGCTGTTTCCGTTTCGTTGCCAACCAAAACAGCCGTCAGCTGTGAGGGATAAACCATGCGGAAAGCAATATACGTAGTTGAAATGCGTTTCCTGGTCCCGCCCCATCTCGTCGATGAAGCGAGACGGGCAATGCTCCCCTTCGCGGTCGACGAGATCACATCTCAAGCCATGTTCTCCGTCCCTGACAGCGAGCCCTTGCCGGACAAGCTGACGGACGAAGAGATGAACATGCTGATGACTGAACCTGGCCAGGGCACGCTCTCAGCCCCGGAGCGGAGCGTTCTCCTGAAAGAGCCGGAATCGGTTGAACCAGACGGCCAGGATCCGAAGGCACGCCAGGGAGGATATGGTTCAGCCAAACTGTCAGACTATCTTCTGGACGTGCTTCCATTGGAAATTGGTCCGGACAAACTCGCCCCCCATCTTTTGAACGTATTTTTGAGCGAGCCTGACCCGCGCAATTTGGCAAACCAGGAACTGAACGCCTTTTGGAGCGAACAGACCAAGGACTCGCTTCCAGACTCTGAACTGACCATGATTCTCAACGAACTTGATCCGAACGAGTTCCGCACCTGGAATTGATCATACTCGCTTTTTGACAGGTTAACTTAACAGACAAACGCGCTGCCGGCAGGGTGCCCCTCAGGCCCTCATGCCCGCAGCGCGTTCTTGATGGCATGGATCGTGGATGGCGATTCGGGAACACTCTGGAGGCTGCGCACTCTCCAGCCTGGACGACCCGGCTGGGCTGAGGCTATGCTCAATTTGAAATCGCCCCCGAGGGTTGTTCCACCAAGGAGGAGTTCTCCATGTATCCTTGCGATATCGCTCGGAAGTCATACTTTCGGGAATGGCAGCGTTTTGTGGATACCGGGGAATGCGACGCCACTGTCATCCGCCCTGTCATCCTCGAATCCTGGAAGCGCTGCCGGGCCCAGAACCTCAACCCCTACATGAGCGCCAGCGATTGCTGCATCACCGACCAGGACCACCTGGACGCCCTCCTGCGCTCCAACGCCGCGCTCATCTCCCTGGCCAAGCCCTACATGGACATCCTGGGCAAGGTTGTTGACGAAACCCACTTCATCGGCCTTTTGGCCAGCAGGCAGGGGCATGTTCTGCACGCCGTGGGAGACCCGGACCTGCTCGAATCCGCGGACAAGGGTTTCATCCGGCCCGGGGCAGTGCGCAACGAACACCACGCCGGGACCACCGGCATCGCCTTGAGCCTTATAAGCAAACAGCCCGTGCAGATTTTCAGCGCGGAACACTACTGCGCCTTCTACCACGACTGGACCTGCTCCTCCGCCCCAATCTGCGACGACTCAGGCGAGCTTATCGGCGTCCTGAACTTGAGCGGAGACTACCGCCTGATCCACAAACACACCCTGGGCATCGTGATCGCCATGGCCAAGGCCCTTGAACAGGCCCTGGGACTTCGCTCCACAAACACCTACCTGCAAAACTGCATCGACAGCTCCGAATACGGGTTGGCCGTGTTGGACAACAAGCAGAACGTCAAGCAAATCAACAAGATACTTGCGCAGTACACGTCGTCCCCGTCTGACAAGCTGCTCGGGCAGCCGGTTACAGAGGTGCTGTTCTCGTCCCCGCCTCTGACCAAACTGCTCGACAAGGACAACAGGCTCTTCGAGAAAAGCATCTCCATAAAAAAGAACGACAAATACAACACACTTCTCGTCAATACGCAGGCCGTCTACAACGAAGAGAACGAGCCCATCGGCAAGCTCATCATCACCAAGGAGAAAAAGGACATCCACCGCCTGGTCCACCGCATGGTGGGCGCCTACGCCACATTCACCTTCGAGGACATCCTGGGAAACAACGAGAGAATACGGCGCGCGGTGGAACTGGCGGGCAGCGTGGCGCCAACCAACGCCCGGGTCCTGATCCAGGGAGAAAGCGGCACCGGCAAAGAGCTCTTCGCCCAGGCCATCCACAACGCCAGCGACCTCCGCGACGGCCCCTTCATCGGCATCAACTGCAGCGCCATCCCCTCCGAACTCATGGAGAGCGAATTCTTCGGCTACAACGAAGGGGCCTTCTCCGGTGCGAAAAAAGGCGGCATGCCGGGGAAATTCGAACTAGCCGACGGCGGGACCATCTTCTTAGACGAGATAGACAGCATGCCCCAGGAGATGCAGATCAAGCTCCTGCGCGTGCTTGAGGAAAACAAGATCACCCGCGTGGGGGGCAACACGGTTATGCCCGTGAATGTGCGCATTCTGGCCGCCAGCAGCAAGAACGTGGGCGACCTGGTGAAGCAGGGGCTCATCCGCCTGGACCTCTACTACCGCATCAACACCATCATCCTGGACATCCCCCCCCTTCGCGAACGCACGGGCGACATCCCGCTGCTGGCCAGACACATAGCGGACATGGTCTGCCGCAAGCTGGGGCAGGGGAAAAAGGAACTCTCGCAAGACTTCCTGGCAGCCCTCATGCACCACGAATGGCCGGGAAACGTCCGGGAGCTGGGCAACATACTGGAACGCTCCATCCTCATCGCCAGGGACGCGCCGGTCCTGACCACTGGCCACCTGGACACCATCTGCTTCCAGATGGGGAAATCCGCATCCTGCTTTTCAGCTTCCGCAAGCGCCAGCCAGCCGGAAGCCGAGCCTGGCGCCGGACTCTCAGGCATCAGGCCGTTGAAAAACATTGAGCAGGAGGCCATTGCCGAAGCCCTGCGCCTCACGGGCAACAATCATGTGCTGGCTGCGAGCCTGCTCGGCATTCATCGCAACACTCTTCGCAACAAGCTCAAGGAATACAGCAACTAATCACAGTGTCTGCACAATAATTGTCCACAAAAAATGTGCACCTTCGTCAAGGTGCACATTTTTTGTACAGCAGGCCATTTCATTCTTGTCCGTTTCGCTTTCCCCTCTGGCCATGGTTGGCGCGCCTTAACACGTCCTCTAGCCCCATCCTTTAAGAATGGAACAACGCTTGCTCTTGGCCGTTCGACTGCAGGCTCCGTTTTTCTTTGCGGTCAGCCAGCGTTTTGCAGCGGATACTCTCAAGGCACTCTCAACAGACCTGGAGGAAGGCTTATGGAAGTAATTGGAATCATCGGAACGTTGGTCTTGCTGATCATCGTGGCGTACCGAGGGTATTCCGTCATTTTCTTCGCCCCGATCCTCGCTGTGGCCGCAGCGGTGATGCAGGGCCTGCCCATCATGCCCACCTACACCGAACTCTTCATGGCCAAAGCTGTCACCTACGTGAAGAACTTCTTCCCGGTGTTCATGCTGGGCGCGGTCTTCGGAAAGATCATGGAAGAAAGCGGCATGGCCAAATCCGTGGCCCACAAGATATTCGAATCGCTCGGGCCAAAGCACGTCATGCTCTCCACGGTGCTGGCCGCGGCCATTCTCACCTACGGCGGCGTGAGCATGTTCGTGGTGGTCTTCGCGGTGTATCCGTTCGCCGCGGCCCTGTACAAGGAAGCGGGCATCCCCAAGAAGCTCTTGCCCTCGGCCATTTTTTTGGGCGCCTTCACCTTCACCATGGACGCCCTGCCCGGTTCGCCGCAGATACAGAACCTCATTCCGTCCAACTTCCTGGGCACCAGCGTCTATGCCGGCCCGTGGATGGGAATCTTCATCTCCATCTGCATGTTCAGTTCCGGCATGTGGTGGCTGCACCACCGGGCCAACCAGGCCTTGGCCCGGGGCGAGGGCTACGGGGAGCACACCATAAACGAGCCCGAGATAAAGGAGGACGTGAAGCTGCCCTCCTGGCAGATATCCGTCCTGCCCCTGATCCTGGTCCTGGCCATCACCTACATCGGCAACAATATGATCACCTGGGACCCCAAGGTGCTCGAACCCATAGCCGCCATGAAGATCCCGCTCATGGCCCCGAACATCAAGAGGGTCATCAGCACCTGGTCGCTCATCATCGGCCTGGTCTGCGGCATCTCCCTGACCGCGGCCATCGGCTACAGGCGCATGCCCTCGGGCGGCATTAGCAAGGCCATCAGCGTCGGCGCCGTCGGGTCTCTCCTGGCCATCATGAACGTGGCCTCCGAGGTGGGCTACGGCAACGTCATCGCCGCCCTGCCCGGCTTCAAGACCATCGCCGACGCGGTGCTGGGACTCACCCTGGGCAACAACCCCCTGGTGTCCGAAGCGGTGACCATCAACATTCTCTGCGGCATCACCGGATCGGCTTCTGGCGGCGTGTCCATCGCCCTGGACCTGTTCGGCAAATACTGGCTGGACTGGGCGAATTCCGTGAACCTCTCCCCGGACGTGCTGCACCGGGTGGCGGCCATCGCCTCGGGCGGCATGGACACCGGCCCCCACAACGGAGCCATCATCACCCTGCTGGCCGTGTGCGGCCTGACCCACCGCCAGTCCTACCCGGACATATTCGCGCTGACCATCCTGAAGATCCTCATGGTGGTTCTCGCCCTGGCGTTCTTCGCCGTGTTCGGCATAGCCTGAAAACGAAGGAGACTTGAACAATGGCCAGCATGACAGCACACTTGGCCAGACAGCTGGTGGACGCGGGAGTCGAAAAGGCCGACAAGGATTTCGGCCGCCCCATCTGCATAAGCGTCTGCGACTGGCATGGAGACCTCGTGGCCTTCTTCAGGATGGACGCGGCGCCCCTGCGCACCATCTCCATCGCCCAGCAAAAGGCTTACAGCGCGGCCCGCATGGGCAGCACCACCGAGGCCTTCCTGGCCAGGCTGCGAAACGAGCAGGTCGACATCAGCTACTTCTGCGACCCTCTGCTCACCGCCCTGCCGGGAGCATCACCCGTAAAGGACAAGGAGGGCGGGATTATAGGAGCAGTGGGTATAAGCGGACTTCTGCCCAGCGAGGACCAGGGCCTGGCGGATCACCTGGCCCAGAACGCCCTCTCATATTGAACGCATACATATTCCCCAGGAGGTTTGAATGTCCCCGTCGAAGAAACTGAAATACTGCGCCTACAACGAATGGAACGATTCGCTGTGCGACACATATTCCCCGGTAATGAACCCCAGTACCGGGCAGGTGATCGCCCAGGCCCCCATCTGCACCCAGGCCGAAGTGGAGAACGCCGTGCAGGCGGCCAGGGCGGCCTTTCCCGGCTGGTCCCAGACACCGGTCGCGGTGCGCACCCAGGTCATATTCCGCTTCCGCGAGCTGGTGAACAAGCATTTCGAGGAACTGGCCACGACCCTGGCCACGGAAATGGGCAAGAACCTCGACGAGGCCCGGGGCGACGTGTTCAAGGTGGTGGAAGCCTGCGAAGTGGCGGTGACCGTGCCCATGGAAATCCAGGGATCGACCATGATGAACGCCACCCGAGGCCACGACATAAGCCTCTATTACGAGCCGGTGGGCGTCTTTCTGGGCATAGCGCCCTACAACTTCCCGGCCATGATCCCCTTCGGCTGGTTCATCCCGGTGTGCATCACCGCAGGCAACACCATGGTCTTGAAGGCCGCCACCATGGTCCCCCAGACCGGCATGCGTCTTCTCGAGCTGCTCATCGAAGCAGGGCTGCCCAAGGGCGTGGTCAACCTTGTCACCTGCAGCCGCAACGAACTGACCGGCCTCTTGTCCCACCCGGAAATCGACGGAGTATCCTTCGTGGGATCCACCTCGGTCGGCCTCAAGATCTACGCGGCCGCCTCAGGGGCGGGCAAGCGGGTGCAATGCCTGACAGAAGCCAAGAACCACGCCCTGCTTCTCGAGGACGCGCCCCTTGAATGGTCCGCGAAGCGCATAGTAAACTCCGCTTTCGGCTGCGCCGGCCAGCGGTGCATGGCCTTGCCGGTGGTGTGCGTACAGGAATCGGTGGCAGACCGTTTCGTGGACATCCTGCAGGCCCTGGGCAAAAAGCTGGTGGTGGGCGCCGCCTACGACCCGAAGACGGAACTCGGCCCCCTGGCCAGCGCCGGGCAGAAGAAGTTCGTGACCGACTGGATCGACAAGGGCGTGGCCGAAGGTGCGAAGCTGGTGCTGGACGGGCGCAACTGCGCTCCCAAGGGGCTTGAGAACGGCTTCTACGTCGGCCCCACCATCTTCGACCATGTGACCAAGGACATGACCATCGGCGACGAGGAGATCTTCGGGCCCGTGGTGTGCGTCAAACGGGTGAAGGATTTCGAGGAAGGCCTGGCCATCATGAACGCGAACCGCTTCGCGAACGGGTCATCCATCTTCACCGGAAGCGGCCACTACGCCAGGGAATTCGTAAGCCGGACCCACGGCGGCATGGTGGGGGTGAACGTGGGCATACCCGTGCCGCTGGCGTTCTTCCCCTTCTCGGGCAACAAGCAGTCCTTCTTCGGCGTGGTGCACACCCTGGGCCGCGAAGGCCTGCGCTTCTACACCCGGGTAAAGACCGTGACCACCAAATGGGTCTCGCCCGAGGAATCCGGAGTCGGCAAGGTAAGCACCTGGGAAGGCACCATCAACCGCGACCTCTAGACACACCCCATTCCAGGGTTTGGTCCCGGCCGATGTTCAGGCGGCCGGGACCAAACCCGACGGGATATTCCTTTCAACATCAGGGACACTTCCACAAGCCAGGCTCTCCCGGCAACACCGGATCCGCCCGCTTCCTGCCTGTGAGCGTCCCCTGCCCTGCGAGGCCTGGCGGGCAGGCAAAAAAATGCTCCGGGGTTTCTCCCGGAGCGCTCATCTTTGCAGGACAGTCCGCAATCGCCTCTAATAAGCTTGTGGCTTCACTGAACACAGATCGGCATACCGCTCATGATCTTGCCCTGGTTGCTGTGGCGATAAAAAAACAGTTCAAGAACTTCCTTCGGGGATATCCCCGTATGGATTTGTATTTTCAGCAGCAGCCTCGCGAGCTGACCGCCATCATAACCATCAACAAGTATTCCGTACAACGTCAGAAGAGACTTCAACAGTATCCACTTGTTATGATACGTTGAGCCATCCCATATTTTTACAAACACCTTCCGCGAAAGATATCCTCCGTTTCCTTCATCATCCCAACACAACCCTGTATTAATCAGCATCTGGCTCCAATGCTTGCAGGATTCATTTATATTCCCTGCCAATGTATCAATATCACTGAGGCTCAATGAATCTATGAGATTCTTCAAATCGTCGTAAGCCTCTTCCCACCTTTCTTCAGTGATCAACTGTTCCAGCGTATTGTGATTCATGAATTTATATTCCATGGCACATGACATCTGATTTTCTATTTTACAGAATACGCCGCCTATTGGTTCCAGAACAAAACACAACTGCTGTTTCCATGGAGTATCCTACGGAATCCCGCCTGTTGCCAAGGTAGGAAAACCAGAAGGATACGGGAGAATAGCACGGGGAATATATCCGGCTAAAACCGCGCAACTGTTCAGCAAACCAGGACAATCCCCTGGTCCAGCCACTGTGGCGTAGACACGAGTATCGGCGTACTCCGATGTTTCCACACCCTGCTTGCAATTCCCACCAAAATGCACCATTTGAGGCACTATGAGGTTCAATTCTCACCCAAGCAGCATGGCGCAACAAGGCCGCAACCGGGTGAGCCGCAATGCAGCGGGGTTCTTCCGCCACACGCCGCAGCGAACAGTGCTTGTTATTTCCCACATTGTACTGCTGCTGTTTGTTCTTGCTTTCCACGCCTCGTTCGCGCAAACGCAGACCCCGGCTTCTTCTTCGCACAAGGCTCTTCAAACCCCTTTACCTTCCCTCGAAGACAAGCATGTTGTGCTTCTCTACTCGGCGTCTTTTCTGCCGGCCTACAGAAGACACAGCGCAGCTCTTTTGAACACACTGGAAAAGGCTGGAGTTTCAAGCGCCAACATCCACTACGAAATCCTTGAACTTGGGCGCAACACCACCCCGGAATACCAGGACTCCCTCTCAAAATGGCTCCAGGAAAAGTACCGGGGCCTCAAGATGGACGTTATCATAACTGTCGACGGCCCCGCTCAGGACTTCATTCTCAATAGAGGCCGCATGCTGTTTCCCGGCACCCCGATCATTTCCGTTCTCGCACCTGTAACACTAAATGACCCGGTTCCAGGCCGTAGCATCATCCAGATACCCGCCAAGGTTAATTTTGAAGGAACCCTGGAAACGGCCTTGCAACTCTTTCCGGAGACGAAGACCGTCTATTTCGTCATTGGAGACGCGCCGGTTGAAAAGCAATGGCTGGCAATAGCGAAAACCGCTTTCACCCCATGGCATGGCAAACTGCGGTTCGATTATTCCGCATCAAGCACATATGAAGAGATGCTCCAGAAAGCCGGTTCACTCTCTCCCGACAGCATCATTTTCTATCTGTCCTTCTACCGGGACCCCACCAACCGCACGTTCGTCCCGCTGGATGTGGCCAGAGAGACAACGCGTATAGCCAAAGTGCCTGTTTTCGGCGTGTACGACACGCTTTTGGGAGTGGGCGTGCTCGGCGGTTCGATGTTCAGCTACGAATATGAAGGCCATCATAGCGCCGAACTGGCGCTCGACATCATGTCCGGGAAACTCAAGCCGGCTGAACAGCTGACCGTCATCCCCTGCCTCGCTCGCCCAATGTTCGACTATCAGCAGGTGGAACGCTGGCATCTGGACATGGACGCCTTTCCCGAGGGAAGTGTTTTCACCAACCGCTCGCCTACCCTCTGGGGACAGTACAAAGAGGCCGTCATTGGTGCGCTTGGGGTGTTGCTGGTTTTGAGTACGCTGGTGGCAGCGCTTTGGAGAATGAACCGGCGCCGCAAACTGGCCGAAACCGATGCGCTTTTAAGCGAAGCGAGGTTCCGGGCTCTTGTCGAACAGGCCCCCGAAGCGATCATAGTCACCGACGTTGACAGCAACCTGACCGTCGATGCCAACAAAAACGCCTTCAAGCTTTTCGGCTGCGAAACACTCGAGCAGATAAGCAACCGGGTGGACCTCTATTTCCTGCCCGAGCAGCCCGACCATCTTCCCTTGAGCGTGAGCATGAACGACCATCGCACCAGGGCGCTGGCCGGGGAAGAGGTGATATTCGAGCGGGCAATCCGAAGCGCCCAGGGAATTGTTCGCATATGCGAAGTGCGGCTGGTTCTTTTGCCTTCGGCGGAGCGCAGACTCCTGCGCGCCAGCTGGATCGACGTCACCGAACGAAAGCATGCCGAGGCCGCCATGGCCTCGTCCTTGCGTGAGAAGGAGATCCTTCTGCGCGAGATTCACCACCGAGTGAAAAACAACCTGCAGATCATCAGCAGCCTCCTGAGCCTGCAAGGCCAGGGCACCAACGACCCAGCCGCCCTGAGCATCTTAAACGACAGCCAAGGCCGGGTTATGTCGATGGCCCTTATTCATCAACAACTCTACGAATCATCCGATTATCGGGGAATAGACGCGGGCAAATACCTGCACAAGCTTTTATCCAGGCTGGTGACCGCCCTGAAAGGAGCGCGCACCATCGACCTCAAGATCGAAATGCCCGCAATCCACATGAGCCTCGACCAGGCCATACCCTTTGGGCTCATCATGAACGAGCTGGTCACCAATTCGCTCAAGCACGCATTCAGGGACAAGAGTTCCGGGATGATCGGGATCTCCGCGATAGAGCAGGAGGATTCGGTGGTTTTTCTTATCCAGGACGACGGAGCGGGCCTGCCCCCGGGCTTTACGGTAGCAACAGCCGCTTCGCTCGGGCTGCAGATCGTCACCATGCTCACGGACCAGCTTCATGGCTCACTTGAGTTGGAATCCCAAGGCGGCACACGCGTCCGGCTACAGCTCCCCAAGAAGGCGGACCACGCCTGACCCGTTATCATGGCCATGGTTTCTGCTCCCGCGCGGCACGGGAAGCAGGCCACGATGTGGACCACTGGTGCCCAGAAACGTTCCGGTATTGAACATGCCGTTTTTGGGCAGCGGGCCGGAATGTGGGACCCCGGCGACCCGGTCCACAAGGGCGGGGATTTCCTTCTCCGAGTAATCCTCGGATTTGAGCACCGCGGCGAAACGATGCAGGACCTGGCGGGCCTGGATGGCGGAAAGACGCCCGTGTAGGCGATAGAGACGAATCCAAAGGGATTCGTTGAGAGGGTCGGCCCCCAACGCCTTTTCAACAAGGTCTATCGCGGCTTGCGGCCGGCCGGCGTCAGCCAGCTGCCCTTCCCAGGTCAGGGCCAAGTTTACCAGGGTCTTGGTCAGGGAGGTGCGGAAATGGCATACGCCATCCTCTCCCATCAGCCCCTGGGCGTACTCCCCTTTCCAGAGCGCATTGGCGTGGGTGAAGGCGTTGCCCGCCTGCCAGAGCTCCCGCAGATCCCAATGCCCCAGCCCACGTTTCACGCACTCGAGAAACTCGTGAGCGTCCACGCGGCAATGCGCCAGCCAGACCACCCCTTTGTCCCGGACGAGATAGTCCTGGACCATGTTTTCCGGCAGTACCTTCGCCAAGACCTTGCGGAGGCGGGAAACCAAGGTGTGCAAATTCGCCTTGGCCGATTCATCGGCGCTTTCCGGCCAGAAATAGAGCTGCGCGGTCTCCTGGGACAACTTCAGGCCGGGAGAGGCCAGCAGCATATAGAGCAGTTCCCGCTGCGCCGGGGTGAAATCCTCAGCGTGCAAGATCGGCACACCTTTGCGTTGGATCGTAAAATCACCCAGGGTGTTGACCGTCAAAAGCGGGATTTCCGTCCCGTCTTCCCGGAAGCCCGTATCGATACGTTCGGCTGCCAAGGCGCGGGCGTAGTCGGTCTCGATCCCTCTTGCCACCGCGAATCCGAGCACTGCCCGGATTGATCCGGGAGCCCAGGCCCAGAGATGTTTGCAGGCATTGCGGCGCATCAGCTCGAGCCCGAATTCCACGTCTTTGGCAGCCGCCTCGTGTTCGCCCAGACCAAGATACACCGCGCCTCGATGCATGAGCCCGCAGGCTTCGAGATGCTCGGCGGGCATTCGCCTGGCACTCTCGATTGCATGCGTCAGCAGTTCGATCGCCAAGGTGTGGTCGCCGCACAAGCTCATGGTCAAGCCGGTCAGGAGTGTATTCAATATGATGAAATACGCCCCTCCGGCCTGCTCCCGCAGGCTTGTGGCTTCCGCCGCGGCTGCCAGGGCCTGCCCGGGTTGTCCGCCCATGGCCAGCCCCACGGCCTGAAGCTGCAAGACCTGGCTGCGAAGATGCGGACCAAGCGGCTCCCGCAAGGCCCGGGCGGCGAGCTTTTGTACGTCATCCGGCTTTCCCTGATTGATGGCGATGTCCATCTCCCAAATACTGGTGGATGGCCCTGCCATCGATTGAGAACACAGCGCCATGCCCGCTTCTTCGACTAGCCGTTTTTTCTGATCGAAATAATTGTCGAACTGGCTGTCGTGAAAAAGATGGCTCGAAAGCATCACCCGTATGCCCAGCCGGTTGAAGGAGCCGACCTCGGGGCGGTTGACCAGTGCTGCCGCCTGCTCCAGCCACAGATGGGCCAAAGACCTGTCCCCCGTGAACATACCCGGGCAGCCCATGACCATAAGCACGGCGGCTTCGAAATTGACCAGATGATTCTTCCGGGCAAGCGTCAGGGCAAGGGTGGCGTATCTGGTCGCGGTGGCGATGTCGGCCCGCAGGAAGCCATAGCCCATGGCCAGGCCGCGGGCCACGAGGATTGCCGCGAAAGGATCAAGCGCATCCTGAGCTTGGGCGAACAGTTCTTCGGCGCGGGGAAGCAGTTCTTCATCCTCGCGGCAATGTCCGGTGGTGGCAATGCGGACGGCGATGATGTTCGCCACACTGAGCAGTTCGCCCAGCTGGTCCCGCTGTCCGGAGAAGTACGCCAGTGAGATCGACAGAAGGGGCAGGGCTTTGGCCGGAGAGAAATCCAGATACGCCAATGCCAGACACAAGGGAGCCCAACCAAGCCGGGAGAGCTCCTGTTCTGGAATTTCGCTTAATATGTCCAACAATGCAGAGGTCTTGTTTTCAGCAAGCAAGCGCATGCCGCCCGCTTGAAGAACGCGTTCCACTTCCTTGTAGTCTCGGGCCAGCACAAAATAGCGCAACGACTGGGACATCTGGACATTGCGGAAGAAAAACCGGCCGGCTTGGCGGTAGACAGCCTGAATGTCTTCGGGGGACAGGGTTTCCCTGGCCTTCTCCCGGAGAAAGTCCCGGAAGAGGTGGTGCATGCGGTACATACCGCACTCCGGGCTTAAAGAGCGCATGAAGATGTTTCGCCTGGCAAGTTGGCCCAACTCGGCCCCTATGTCAGGGAGGTTCGTGAGTTCCTTGGCCAGCTGAACCGGCATCGTCTCCAGGAGCGAGAGCCTGAGCAGGGGCTGGTGGAGCCTTTGCTGCAAAGGAGTGAATATCATTCTCCGGAAATAGCTCATTATTTCCGCACGCCCCTTATGGAGCCACTCCTCTGAAGGCGATTCGACGGTTTGTTTCGACAAATGCACCCCAAGCAGGACAACCCCCAGAACCCATCCACCAGTCATGGAATGAACCTTTCGGGCGGTATCGTAGGATACGGGGAGCTTTAACACCTGCTCGTACAAGTCCGCGACCTCTTCCAACCCGAACGCCAGATCCTCGTTGGTTATAACGGCAAGATGACTCTTTGGATGATAAACAGCCGGGAGCGGAACAGGTTCGCGTGCCGACAGGATGAAACGCAGCTTGGGCGGGGCGTTTTCGATCAGGTGATTGAGGACGTACAAGCTTTTTTCATGGCGGATGAGATTGTGCGCATCATCGAACACCAAAAACAGATCATCCCGGAGGGAGGTTTGAAGCTCGTTCAGCATCACGTCGATATGCCGCGCAAGATCGGGCAAAGCGGCATCGTCCCCCGGCAAACCAGGGAGGCTCGCCTTGGAAAGGCAACCAAGAGGATGATTGGTAATGCAGGAATGTATGGAAATAAGAAATTGACAAGGGTCCGCGTCTTCAGAGGCCACTTGATGCCACGCGAAATCCCGGCCAATGCGCTTGAGAAGCTGTTGTATGGTGGTTGTCTTGCCCTGCCCAGCCTGGGCTTCGAAGAGAAGTATCGGCTTATCGTAATTGTTGAGACGGGAAATATCGTCAACAAGGCGCTCTCTAAAGAGAAAATGCTGCGTCCTTATTTGAGGATTGTAGTGCATATTTGAAACTTCGCGCGGTGTACGCTTCAATTGCAAGTATTGTTTGTTTGGTTATCCACTGGAATTGCGGCGTTTGCTCCCTGCCCTAAGCGTTTAGACCACCCACAACGAAAGCCGCTGGCATCTGTTGGAAGGTTCATCAGCAGCATGCTCCCCGCGGGGGGGCACGGCCTCAGGGGCGGGGGGCTTGTGGCCCGGCGAACCGTGGGGCCAGCATGCGCCGGATTCCCAGCGCCGGTTTTCGATCGAGCAGTTTATCTCCTCGCATTCCATGATGATTTCGCCCTTGAAAATACCGGCTACTGCGTGGCGTGATGTGAAGCCTTGCAATGAGGCCGCCTGCCTGTTCGACGAATTGATAACGCAAAGCCTGGAGAGGCGGCTGTCAGGTATTTCCGTGATTTTTTTGTAGCGGGATTCCGCTACACGGCGGATCGATCAATAATCTTCTCTTAACACCAAGCGCATGAAATGCTTGGCGTGCGCCGGGCCGGACGGCCGCGCCGGTTTGGACTTTTGAACATTTTCAGTGCATTGCTGGGCAAACGTGCCCAGCTGGGGCCGAAGCCAGGGCTGCTCGCCTTTTGCCGTTCAGGTGAGCGCGGGCAGGGACAATACGGACGCCGGGGAGTAATGCCGGGGCATGTGCATGGATAAAAGCGTCAGAAAGGCTCGAGCCGCCCTTTTGTTGGCCATGCTCCTTTTGCTTGTCTGCGGGTGTTCCGGAAACGGCAAGACCATGCCCGTGGCCGAAAACGGCGTAATCGACCTTTCCACCTGGGATGCGGCGCGGGACGGGCCGGTGAGGCTCGACGGACAATGGCAATTCTTTTGGGGACGCCTGCTTGGCCCCGGGGATTTCACGCCCGGCGCCGTGGACTCATCCGATTTCTTGCACCTGCCCGGCACCTGGAAGGGCCATGAGTATCACGACCAGCCCCTGCCCGGCCGTGGGCAGGCCACCTTTCGCCTGCGCCTGTTGCCTGGTACCGGCGACAACCAGCTGGCCCTGCGCCTTTTCGCCATTCATGGGGCCTACCGGCTCTGGGCCGACGGAAAGCTCATCGCCTCCAGCGGTGTCATTGGCAACGACGATGCCGGGGAAATAGCGAACCGCTCCCTGGTTCTTGCCAAGCTTGAAAGCCATGCCGCGCCCATAGAATTGGTGCTACAGATATCCAACTACACTCTCCGCAGGGGCGGCGTGTTGCATCCGATAGTCTTGGGCCTCCCGGATCAATTGGAACGGGACCATATTCGGACTTGGGCGTGGTCAATGTGTTTCGTCGGCGGCATGCTCATCATGGCCATCTACCATTTCGCCCTCTTCTTTCTCAAAAAGAAAGAGATCTCTACACTCTATTTCGGCCTGGAATGCATTATATTTTCCTGCATCTTCGTCACCTTTGACTCATCAGACTGGCTTCTGGCATTCATGTTTCCACACATTGATCCAGGAACCATCGCAAGAATATGCATAGCTGCCTATGCCATCTCCGGATCTTTCATATACAGATTCTACAGATCCATGTATCCAAAGGAATTTATCATTTTATTTCAGCACATTTGCGACATTAGAAGTGTTGTGTTTGTGTTCATAGTTATCACACAGCGTCAAAGCGTCATGTACGATTCTGTTCCTTGGCTTTCTGTTGTTACATTCGCACTGAACATTGTCTATCTTGTTTCGCTCTCACTTTGCCTCTGGCGCAGGCGCGATGGTGCGCTTGTTTTATCTCTCGGTTTTATTGTGCTGTCTGCGACTTCCATTTACGACATCGCTTGGCATGTTTTCAGCCACGGCGGCATTGACATGCTCCCTCTCGGAGTGCTCGCTTTCGTCCTCTCCCAGGCCTTGGCCATGGCCCAGCGTTTTTCCAATGCCTTCACTGCCGTTGAAAAGCTCTCCACGGACCTGCGGGTGGAAATGGACGAGCGCACCCGGCTGGAACGGGAAATCGTCAATGTCAGCGAGGAGGAGCGCCGCCGTTTGAGCCACGATCTGCACGACGGCCTGTGCCAGCAGCTGACAGGCACCCGTATGCGTTGCGCGGCCCTGGCGCGCCGCCCCATCGCCGAGCCAGCCGTGGAAATGGAAGTCCAGGAAATCGCCGCGCTGCTGAAAGATTCGGTCAGCCAGGCCTACGACCTCTCCCGGGGTCTTTGGCCGGTGGAACACGCTCCTGGTGATGTCAGGGCGTCTTTGGCCGAACTGGCGCGGCAAGCGGGCCGGTCGAGCGGTATCGACATCGACTACTCGGAGAATCTGGCATGTGCGAGATGCCGCAACGAGCATCTCGTGCAGCTTTTCCGCATCGCTCAGGAGGCGGTGGCCAACGCCGTCAAACATGCCAAACCGGCCTGCATCGACATCGCTCTTCACTGCGGCCCGGACAGACGCCTTGTCCTCACCGTGCGTGACGACGGCATCGGCCGCCAGGCCGCGTCTGTGCCCCAGGGGGGACTCGGTTTGCGGATCATGGCGTACCGGGCGAGCATGATCCAGGCGGAGCTTACCATAGACGACGTCGCCGGGGGCGGGACCTTGGTGTCCTGTTCCCTTGTGTGCGCGCCGGACAGAACCCCACGGGAGGACGGCGATGGATAAGGCTGCGTCATCTGGACTTCGCGTCTTTCTGGTCGACGATCATCCGGTCATGCGAAACGGCCTGTCGCTGCTGCTGACGCAAAGCGGCTACGCCGTGTGCGGCGTGGCAGGCAGCCGGTCGGAACTTCTGACCCGCATAGACGCGGCCGGGGCCGCCGTTGCCCTGGTGGACCTCTCCCTGGCCCAGGAGTCCGGGCTGGACATGATAGGCGACTTGACCGCCCGGGGCGTCCCGACGCTCATCTACTCCATGCACGAGGACAGCAAATCCATCGAACAGGCCTTTAGCCACGGGGCCATGGGCTACGTCACCAAGCGCGAGGTCGAGGATGTTCTGCTGGGCGCCATCCAAGCGGTGGCCGAGGGGCGGCGTTACGCCAGTCCGGAGGTCATGCGCAGCCTGGCCGACCGGGTTCTTTCGCCAGGTGACAGCGGGGAGGCGGCCTTGAGCCAGCGCGAGAGGCAGATACTGGACAGGCTCGGGCGCGGCGATACCTGCGCCGAGATGAGTAAGGCCCTAAACATCAGCTCCCACACCGTGGAAACCTATTACGGCCGGCTGGTACGCAAGTTGGGCCTTTCCAGCATGAAGGAGCTGCGCCAGTTCGCCATCCGGCGGCAGGGCTGACTTGCCGGGTTCCTCTCCCACCTTTTTATGACCCGGGCTCAAGGTGATCCTGGTATTGATAAAGCGTATCGCGTCTTATCCTGATCAGCTTGGTTCCTCGCCCGGCTCGGCCATGCCCGTCCATGCTATCGCGTAATTTCGCTACACGAATTTCACGAAAATACCTGACAACCGACCTTGGCGTTTTTGCCTTATTCTTACCCCAAATACTGGAGTTGCCCCTGCTAAATCGGACACCCTGCGGTTGCTGACGAGCGGATGAACTCCCAGGGAGATTTCATCCGCAGACCATTGCGGGGATGCCTCTCGTTGTAGTCCTCGAACCAGTTGGGAAGCTGAGCCAGGACTGGCCGCATCAGGGCGTTCGTGCACGCGCACGTAATCCCGCTTGAAGGTGTTTACTAAGGCCTCGGCCATTCCGTTGCTTTCCGGGCTGCGCACTGGCTATAGCGTGCAATTATTTCACTGAGTCTTTAGCCAGATCAACCGACGATGCACTCAAATTCTATCAGGACCAGGAGCTAGGCAAGCAGCTTAAGGATTTTATAAAACTTGCCGGGGGCAACAAGTCTCAAAAGACATGGGCAAATCTTAGGTTGGTTTCGTAGTCATGCTTGGAGCCTGGGTTATCCTAGCTCTAGGCGTGTTTCCACGGGTATTGCGATTACTTTTGACATCATGCAAAAGAAGGTAGGGTTACGAGTAGGTGGGTCAGATTCACCTTAATTGTTTGTCTGGGAGTTTGTTTCAATGGATCAGGTCAAAGATTCAAACGCCTCTGTTGAGATCACTCCTGGTTTGAACCCTAGAACGGAATCAACAAGCAGGCCTCCCGTTAAACCCACAAATGACCTTTCTTTTGATTTGTCTGATCGTGCGGAGAGAATCAGAAGAAACTTGCTTGTCTTTTCATCCATAGGAATATTTTTTTCGAATTTTAACATAGTCATACAAAATATTAATTATTATGGTGTAACATTTCAAAATTTAAATAATACTATATTGTATTCTGCAATACTGGCATTAACATTATACGAGTTTATAAATTATATCACAACTTACTTTTATGAAAGATATAATGATATACGAAAGCAATTAATATCATTGGCTGATGAGAAATTGTATTCGCAACACAGTACAGCAGTAAATGAAGAGTTGAAGAGCTTAAGGAACAAGTCAAAGTACATATTTAGTTTTAAAACAATAGGACTTGACTTTATTGTTCCTGTTGGCGCTGGTGCTGTTTGTATTTATATTTGTCTTTCAAAAGTATGATTTATTTTCTTTAAGTGTAATTAGGAGAAATTTCGTTTAGAATCTGGAGCAATTAATGCCAGCAGATGTACAACAGCACTTTGAAATCATCATGACACATCTAACGAATATTGATTACTTGTCGTGGATGAAAGTCATTGTTGGGCCATTGGCTGGTGCATTTATTGGCGCATACTCTGCTTTCAGATGGACAATAAGAAAAGAAGAGTTGAAGACTGTTGGTGATAATAAAGCGAGTGGCGACTTCGTTATCTTCACCATCATTCAACAGTATTCATTGCTGAAATCTATCAAAAAAGAACTTGATGGGGTAAGAGACAAGCAATACAAATACTTACAAATGGATATTTTAAACATGGTTGACTATTCAAACGTAGTGATTGACTATAAAACGCTATCGTTCTTAATAAACACAGAGAATCATATAGTAATGGGAAGGCTTTCAGGGTTAGAGAAAAGTTTTCATTTATTCATCAATAATATTAAAGAGTTTAATGCTATCAACTTACAATTGCAAAAGCTAGCGATACAAATTAAGGATAAAGTTTGGTATGATAGGACATTAGATGAAATTGATAAAATGTTGCCTAAAAATATTGTAGCACAGGCAAGCTCTTTGGTTGATGAAATATATGAAATGGAAGGAAAATTATTGAAAAATATTCCATCAGTAGCTGTTGAGTTTCATGAAATCTTAAAAAAGAAATATCCAGATCACCAATTCATACCTCTTCCAACGTATTTTACAAAGCCAATCACCACACAAGAGGTTAACAGTGATGAACACTAAATCTATTCGTTTCTTGTTGTTCATACTGCTAGTATTGGCTGGTAATGCTGTAGCTAGCGAGCCTGACGGGTTTAGGGGTCTTAAGTGGGGTTCACCTATACCTTCTCATTTTATAAAAATAATCCCCGCGCAAAATAATCATTGGTATAGAAACCCAAACGAGAAAATGTACATCAATGGCGTTATCATTAAAGATGTCACATATCAGTATTATAAAAATAGATTACTCACGATCGCGGTAGAAGGTTATCCCGACGACAAGGGTAAACTCTTGGCAGAGATTGGTAAACAGTATGGAAAATATTCTGAGAAGTATAATGACGATGATGAGGATGTGTATAATTGGTATTTCCCGACTGTAAATATTACATATAGACCAAAGACTAAACTAAGAAATTCAGCGAAACTATTCTCGGAGCTTATTATTACTTACAGACCTTTACTCAAAGAACACCAAAAAGAGTTTCCGTCTGGCTTCTAGTGACACATAATAATCTTAACTGGTAGTCATATTTTATAGCCCTTGCTTTCTTAGACAATTTGAATGTCGCAATACCGGCGTAATTGTACTCATTAAACGGTGTAATTGCTCCAGAAACTTTTGAGAAAATGGAGTACGGTTCTCTTTTGATACAGTATTGATATATTACTTGTAAGTCATTACTATTCATGGTGCAATAGTATCTTTCATATTGTTATTTTGTTTGAAGCAGTTACCTGGATTACCGTGAAATCAAAAGCCGTTTGAATCGTAGAAACTCCGGCGAGGTCCGCCACTTCGGGGATCGGGAATACTCCAAGGAAGACCTTGTAGCCGAGATGGGCGCGGCCTTACTTTGTGGATGCGCCGGGATTTAGCGCGAAACCTTGGAAAATTGCGCCGCGTATATTTCAGGATGGACCAAGGCTTTTAAGGGCGATTCCAAGCTTGCCGTCCAGGCAGCATCCCAGGCCTAGCGGGCAGCGGGCAGCGGGCAGCGGATTTCATCCTTGGCGTGCAATAGAGCAAGACCACCGGGCAGAGTAAAGAAGATCAAGGACGAATCACAGGAAAGGCCGGGTTTATCGGCCTTTTTCTTTGGATTTCTTTGAAAGTTGGAAATCTGGGGACGGCTTGCGCTGTCGTTTGTACCAGATATGTACCACTAGAGTTATTTTACTAGATTTAATGGAAAAGGGCCCTACGGATATTCTCCGTAAGGCCCTGATTTCCTTGGTTGCGGGGGTGGGATTTGAACCCACGGTCTTCGGGTTATGAGCCCGATGAGCTACCGGTCTGCTCCACCCCGCGTCGTTGGGAAAGTGGTGATTACGCTCGAGGGGTCATGCTGTCAACAGCTATTTGAAAAAAGCGGAGAATATCTCTCAGCCGCAGCACTTTTTAAACTTTTTCCCGCTGCCGCAGGGGCAGGGATCATTGCGCCCCACCTTGGGTCCGGAGGCGACCACAGGCTCCTGGGTGGACTTCACCTTGCCGTCCAGGTAGCGCCATTCCCCGCCCTTCTTGCGAAAGCGCGCCCTCTCTCGCATCTGCTGCTCCTCGCCGTCCATCTCGAAGCGGGCCACGAACTCCACCTCGCCCTCTTCATCCCCTTCCTGTCCGGCCTTGGTGGAAAGAACCGTCAGTCCCTTCCAGGTGGCCTTCTCGGACCATTCCTTGGCTCCGGGTTCGTCGAAGGTAGCGTGCCAGCGCGGGTCCAGGGAGCGCTTCAGATGGGCCATGTCGCCCAGGGCATAGGCCGAGTAGCGCGAGCGCATGAGGGCCTCGGCCGTGGGGGCCAGGCTCTTTCCGGAAACGATGGGGCCGCAGCATTCCGACAGGGAGCGTTCGGAGCCGCAGGGGCAGGGGTCTTTGTCATTCATTGGTCACCAACCGGTTAGATAGCGTTCAACAGGGGCGAAATCGTCCGTCAGTACCAGGGCCCCGGCCAGGTCGGGGGCCGGTATGCGCCTGTCCAGTTTCGTCTGCATGGATTCATCCGGGCTGGTCCACTGCCTGGGCGCGGAGGACTTGAAACAGACAAGCAGGATGTTCTGCAAATCGGTTTCGGCGCTCGATCCCCAGGCCCGCACGGCGTGGACCTGCGGGAACACGGACGCGTAGGTGGCGAAGAAGGATTTGTAAAGCCTGGATTTCGGCCCTTCAAGAGCGGCGATGGTGTTCACGATGAGCACGCCGTCGTCTTTCAGGGCGTCCGCGATCTTCCTGACGGTCTCCACCGTGGCCAGATGAAAGGGAATGGAGGCCGCCGAATTGAACACGTCCTCCACGATCACGTCGTAGCGGCTCGAATTGGCGTTCAAAAACGTCCGGGCGTCTTCATGAATGATGCGCTGGCGCGCGTCGTCCGGCAGGAAGAAATGGGCTTTGGCCAGGGCGGTGATGCCGGGGTCGATCTCCACCACGTCGAGCGTGGCCGACGGATGTTTTGAAAGCACATACTTTGGAAAGGCGTACGCGCCGCCGCCAAGCACCAGCACCCGGCGCATGTCCGGAGAAAAATGGGAGGCCATGGGCAGGTAGCGGGTGTAGTTTAAGGCCAGGGCATTGGGCTCGTCCGGATAGACGCCCCCCTGCACGCCCTCGGGCCCAGTGCTCAAGGCCCGCATGGCCCGGCCGGAGGTAAAATCGCGCGAGGGATAGACCAGCACCCTCTGGTAAGGGGTGTCCACATCGATGACGCCGGAAGCGGCCAGGGAACGCGCGTCCGCCGCCGCCACCAGGTACAAGGCCACGAACACCCCGGCCAGGGCGGCCTTGAGGGGCCATTTGCCCACGTGGCACAGAATGGAGGCCAGAGCCAGCACCGAGGCCATGAGAAAAAGGATCATGGCGCTGCCGAAGAAGGCTATCAGGAAGAACCCCCCGGCAAAGGTGCCCACGATGCTGCCCACCGTGGACAGGGCGTAGAGCCTGCCCACCGTACTGCCAGCCCGGGAGCAGTCCGTCATGCGGATTCTGGCCGCGAAAGGCGACACCATGCCCAGAAGCGTGGCCGGAGGGGCGAACAGCAGCACCACGGCCTGAACGGAGCTGAAATGAAGGCCGCTGCCGGACGCCTGGATCATCTCCACCACGAATGAACGGGAAAAGCCGATCAGGCCGGTGAACACGGCGGCCAGGAGAATGACCAGAGACAGGGCTTTTGGCGAAGGATGCCTGTCCGCCAGGCGCCCGCCCCACCAGTACCCCAGGGACAGGGCCGCCAGGATGACGCCGATGACGCTGGTCCAGACCACGGTGGATGTTCCGAGAAAGGGGGCCAGCACCCGCGTGGCAGCCAGTTCGACCACCATGACCACGGCGCCGCACAAAAAGACCACGAGTTCCAGCATGCTCCCACCTTGGCCTGGAATTGGCAAAGAGGTTAGTTTCCTACTCCGGCTTTTTCCCAAGCACAATCCGGTCATGTCCGGCCAGATCAGGCAGGACGGCTGCGGCTTCGAAACCGAAATCCGCGGATTCCAGAAAACCCTTCACCGCTTCGCCCTGCTTCCAGCCGATTTCAAGAATGAGCACTCCGCCCGGAGCGAGGGTTCTCCAGGCGACCTCCACAATGCCGGGATAGGCCTCCAGGCCCGTGGTTCCGGGGACCAAGGCCGAGACGGGCTCGTGCGCAGCCACCTCGGGCGAGAGTTCGCCGTATTCGCCTTCGCTCACGTAGGGAGGGTTGGACACGATGAGTCCGTAGCCCCCTGACTTTGCCGGCAGGCCGGAGAAGGAGGCCTCCACGAATTCCAATCTGTCCCGGACTCCATGACGAACGGCGTTGCGCTCGGCCACGGCCAGGGCGCCTTTGCTCACGTCCAGGGCCACCCCGCGCGACGTGGGCAAATGCGTGGCCAAGGTCACGGCCAGACAACCGGAGCCGGTTCCCAGGTCCGCGAAGGCCAGATCGCTCTCCCCCGGAATGCGGCGCAGGGCCTCCTCGACTATCATCTCGGTCTCCGGTCTGGGGATGAGAACGTCGGGCGTCACCTCGAAGGCGAGGCTGAAGAACTCCCGTTCGCCGGTAATGTAGGCCACGGGTTCTCCAGCCCCCCGCCTGGCCACCAGCGGACGCAGGAGGTCCAGCTCCGTAGGTCGTAGCGGGCGGTCCATGTTGAGAAAGAGTCCCACGCGGTCAAGGCCAAGCCCCGTGGCCAGGAGCACCTGGGCCGAGAGGCGCGGGGAGTCGACTTGCTTGTCGCGCAGATAGGTTTCAGTCTTGAGGAGAATATCCCGGACAGTGGGCTGTTTGGTCATGCCTGGGCGGGTTCATACCTTTGGGGCGCAAGTATTCCAAGCCCTTTCTCAGGCCTTGGCCCCTCTTTCGCGGCCGAGCATCTTCCGAAGCGTTGCGAACAGGACCTCCGGCATGACGGGTTTGGTGAGGTAGCCGTCCATGCCCGCTTCCAGGCAGCGCTCCTTGTCGCCGGACATTGCGTGCGCGGTAAGGGCCAGGAGAATCATGCGCCCGGGCAATGGAAGCGCGCGTATGGCCCTGGACAGCTCGTAGCCGTCCATCTCCGGCATCTGGACATCCAATAGGGCGGCATCGAAGGCATCCTCTGAAAGAACCTCCAGGGCCTCCTTGCCCCCGGCGACTGCCCGGGTGTCCACCCCCGCCATCTTGAGCAGTTCCGCGGTGAGTTCCCTGTTCAAGGCATTGTCGTCCACCACCAGAACCCGCAGGCCTTCCAGCCCGGAGGCTTGGCCACGGCTGGCCACAGGCTGAACCGCTTCGGACGTATCCAGTTCGAACCGGGCCGTGAACGTGAAGGTGCTTCCCTGGCCTGGCGAGCTCTGAACAGCGACATCCCCGCCCATCAGGTCCACGAGTTTGCGCACGATCGACAGGCCAAGGCCGGTGCCCTCGAACTTCCGGGACATGGAGGCGTCCGCCTGAACAAAGGGACTGAACACGCGTTCGATCTGCTCCTCGTTCATGCCGATGCCGCTGTCCGTAACGGTGAAGGAGAGCGTAGCCTTCCCGGGCTCTGTTTCAGCGCCGCCCACGGATACGTTCACCCCGCCCTGGCTGGTGAATTTCACGGCATTGCCCACCAGGTTGATGAGAATCTGCTCGAGCCTCAAGCTGTCTCCGCTCAGATACAAGGGAACACCGTCCTGGATGTCCACTGAAAACTCGATCCCCTTTTCCTTGGCCTTGGTCGCGTAGATATCCGAAATCCTGTCCAGAACGGACCCAAGCGAGAAGGGGGCGGAAAACAACTCCATCTTTCCGGCTTCGATCTTGGAGAGGTCCAGCAGATCGTTTATTATTCCGAGGAGTACGTGGCTGGCCGAAGCCACCTTTTCCAGGTGGCCGCGCAGGGTCGGCGGCGGGTCCTGATGCAGGGCCAGCTCCGTGAGCCCGAGTATGGCGTTCATGGGCGAGCGGATCTCGTGGCTGATGTTGGCCAGAAAATCGCTTTTGGCCTGGTTGGCCGCCTCTGCCCGTTCACGGGCCTCGACCATGCTCATCTCCAGCGCCTTGCGCTCCGATATGTCAAGCACCAGCCACAGCACGCACGGCTCGTTGAACACTTCGATGAGGGCGGCGGAGGAAAGCACGTGAACCAGTTCCCCGGAGCGGTTCACCAGCTCCATCTCCCGGTTCAGCACCACCCGCCGCTCCAAAACCTCTTCGAGCAGCTCCCTTCGCTTCTCCATGTCGTACCACAACCCGAGCTCGGCCGACGTGCGGCCCAGGACATGCTCCACCGTGTAGCCAGTCAGCGAGCAGAAGGCCTCGTTCACCTGGATGATGCCTTCGTCACGGACCGAGATGATGCCCACGGCAACTGGGCTGTAGAGAAAGATGGTCCTGAAGCTTTGCTGGCTCTGCCTGAGTTCCGCCTCGGCCTTGACGCGCTCCTCAATCTCGATGCGAAGCGAGGCCGTCTGGCTGGCCACGGTCTCTTCCAACTGCCTGCGCCGGGTCTTCAGGGCGCTCAGACGGAAGGAATAGAACGCGTACGCGGCGCCCGCGCAGGCAAGCACCAGCGCCGTCTTGAACCACAAGGTCTTCCAGTAGGGCGGGACGACCTCCATGGAAATCGCCAGCGGCGTTTTGCACCAGTGGCCCTCGTTGTTGCTGCCTTTGGCCAGGAAGCGGTAATTGCCCGGATCGAGGTTCGTGTAGGTCGCCCTGCGTGAAGAACCTATCTCCACCCACTCGGCGTCAAACCCTTCCAGCTTGTACGCATATTGGTTCCTTGCCGGATTGGTGAAATCCATGGCCGCGAATTCGATGGTCATGCTCTGGTCGCTGGGACTCAGCACCACCTTGCCGCCGCTGCCCGCGGAAGACAGAGGCCTAACATGGTTGTTTACGCGAAACTCCGTGACCGCCAGGGACGGGGCGTGGAGGTTGTCCCGCACATCCGCCGGAAAGAACGCGTTCAGTCCCGAGAAGCCCCCAAAGAAGAGTTCGCCGTTGTGCCCCTTGTGGAAGGCGTTCATGTAGAACTCCACCCCGACCAGCCCGTCGCGCCGAGAATAGTTCCTCACTTCCCCGGTTGCCGGGTTAAGCCGCGATATGCCCTTGAAGGTGCTCATCCACAGCCTGCCCTGTCCGTCCATGGCCATGCCCTGGATGCCGTCGTCAGCCAGGCCGTCCCGCTCCATGTAACGCTTGAACCTGCCCGTGGACGGATCGAAACGGTTCAGTCCCTGGTCCGTCCCAACCCAGAGCACGCCGGTAGCGTCTTCCACGATGGGCGTGACCCGATCATTCGAGAGACTGTCAGGATTTTTCGGGTCGTTTTTCCAGCTGGTGAACGTGCCGTTCCATGGGAGAAAACGGTTCAACCCGGCATTGGTACCCATCCACAGGGAGCCGTCCCGGGACTGGGTGATGAAGCGGACCCTGTCGTGGCTTATGCTCGCCGGGTCCTTGGGATCGTTGACATAGCGGGTGGCGCGCCCGGTCCGGGGGTCGATCCGGTTGAGCCCGCCCTTGCTGGTTCCGGCCCAGACGATTCCGGCCTGGTCCTCAAAGAGCCACCAGATTTTATCCTGGCTGATGCTTTGGGGGTCATCAGGCCTGTGCCGGTAGTGGGTGAATTTCCCTGTGGATCGTTCCAGGACGCTGATGCCCTGCTCCACAGTGCCAACCCATATGCGCCCCCTGGAATCCTCCATGACGCAATTGACCTGATCGTCGGCCAGGCTGGCCGGGTCGCCCCCGTCATGCCGGAAACGCTCCACGACCTTTCGGGTCCGGTCCATCCTGGCCAGGCCGTTGTAGCGAAGCCCAACCCAGAGGTCGCCGTCTTTTCCAAGAAAGACCGAGCTCACTTCCTTTCCAGGCAGTGAGGAAGGATTGCCCGGTATCCGGCGGTAGGAGGCGAACCAGCGCGAACCCGGGACAAGCTTGTTCAGCCCTCCTGAATAGGTGCCCGCCCAGAGGATGCCGGATGAGTCCTCCAGAAGAGACATCACATCGTCCTGGCTTATGGAGTCAGGGTCGTAGGGGTCGTGCCCGAAAAGCTCGAACCGTCTTTGGGACCCGTCCTCCACCAGGCGGCCGACCCCTTTCAAGGTGGCCGCCCAAAGCGTGCCCAAGTGGTCGCGTACCAGTTTGAATACGCCTATCGATTCCAGGTGGGTTTCAAAGGTCCCGGTCGACACGTCGAGCCTGAAAAGCCCGACCACGTCGCTGACGATCCACAAGACAGTGCCGCTTTCAAAATACAGCTGATTGATTTGGGCGGTGGCCAGGCTTTTGGAAAGCGCATCGCTCATGGCGGGCTTGAGCGCTCCCGCGGAGCCGTCCAGCATGAACAGGGACTTGCGCGAAGCTGCCCATATTCTCCCGCTGTTATCCTGGGCAATGGACACGATTTCCCCACTGCCCTTGGGCGCCCCCTCCTGGGCGATCAGCCGGAACGTTCCGGTATTCCTGTCCAGTTCAGCCAAACCGCCCGCGGTACCCACACGGATCACGCCTGAACGGTCCTGATGGATCGCGTGCACTTCGTTGGCCGGGATGCTCGCCGGGTTGGCCTTGTCGTGCAGATAGTTGACGAAAGAATCGAGCGCCTTGTCGTACCGGGAAAGGCCGCCGTTTCGCGTCCCCACCCACAGGGTGCCCGTGTCGTCCACGGCCAGGGAACGAATATTCGCGTCCGCCAGGGAACCAGACTTCCCCTGATCCGACCCGAACGTTTTGAACGAGTACCCGTCATACCTGTTGAGCCCGGCATAGGACCCTATCCAGAGAAACCCCTCATGATCCTGGGCCAGGCAGACTGCCGAGGACTGCGACAGACCGTCCTCAACGTCAAAGTGCTGGAAGCGGGGGATAAAGCGGGATTCGGGCGAGCTCTGCTCCGCCATGGCGGGAAGACAGGCCAAGGCAAGAAACAACGACAGGAACAAAAAACCTTCCGGCAGCCGAGTAAGAACGCGGGCAAAGCGTGCGGCACGTTGAAGAGACGGCAAGGCACTCCCCGGGGGTGGAATGTTGCTTGATGAGGAGAAAAGCTATTGCATGGCCATTTTTTAGTAAAGGTTTGTTTTATCTCCGCTGATCGATCGAAACTTCATGGTGATTTCGTATATTGTCCCCGACACTCTGTGTGCGCACCGAAAAACGCTACTGTGAATTCGTTGTCGAAGAATCGTGGTTTTCCGGACCGTAGCGGCCCTTGTAGGATGCGATCAAGATCGCCTCGGCAACGGAATCGACAATATGGTCCCATCCAACAAGCGAATCTGTACCGAATCGTTGCAGTCTAGCCTTGAAATGCGACCTGAGCCCGGCGACATAGAGATCGATCCCCCTGGGCCTGCATTTTTTTATGAAGCCCTCAAGAGCGTTCACGCCGGTTGAATCTGGGGTCGCCGCTGAGAAATCACCCTTGGGAAAAACAAAGGCCCGGGCGAACCCGGGCCTTATAGCCGTAGCAGAAGATTGTGAGAGAGGCCTTTAGGCTAAATCGGCCTGGGCCTTGAGAGCCTCCGTCTGGAAATGATTGGTGAGGGCGCCCATCATGTCTTCGATGTCGCCGTCCATGATCTTGTCCAGGTTGTGGAGGGTGAAGTTGATGCGGTGGTCGGTCATGCGTCCCTGGGGAAAATTGTAGGTGCGTATGCGCTCGGAACGGTCGCCGGACCCCACCTGCTGGCGGCGGTTGGCCTCCTGGGCCAGGCGCTGCTTTTCCTGCTCCAGGTGCAGAAGCCGCGAAAGAAGCACCTTCATGGCCTTGGCCCTGTTCTTGTGCTGGCTCTTCTCGTCCTGGCAGATGACCACAAGTCCGGAGGGGATGTGGGTGACCCGCACGGCAGAGTCCGTGGTGTTCACGCTCTGGCCGCCAGGGCCGCTGGAGCGGTACACATCCACGCGCAGCTCGTTGGGGTCCAGCTGGACGTCCACCTCGTCAGCTTCGGGCAGCACGGCCACGGTGGCGGCCGAGGTATGGATGCGCCCCTGGGATTCTGTGGCCGGAACGCGCTGCACCCGGTGCGTGCCGGATTCGTATTTCAGGCGGCTGTATACCTTTTCGCCGGAAATGCTGGCGATTATTTCCTTGTACCCGCCGGTGTCCGAGGGAGATTCGCTCATCACCTCGATCTTCCAGCGGTTGCGCTCGGCGTAGCGCATGTACATGCGGAACAGGTCGGCGGCGAACAGGGCCGCCTCCTCGCCGCCGGTGCCGGCGCGGATTTCCAGGAGAATGTTCTTCTCGTCCAGGGGATCCTTGGGCAGGAGGAGAACCTTCAACTCCTCCTCGAGGTTCACCATCTCGACCTGGCCGGTGGCGATTTCCGCCTTGGCCATCTCGCGCATCTCAGGATCGGAGTCTTCAAGAAGAAGCGTGTTCTCCGCAAGGTCTTCCTTGAGCTTTTTGAAGCGCCTGTACACGCCGACCACCTCGCCCAGGTCGGCGTGGGCCTTGGTGAGTTTGCGGTAACGTTCCTGGTCGGACAATATCTCGGGGGAGGAGAGTTCCTTCTCCAGTTCCAGGTATCTGGCTTCGATGCTTTCAAGCTTGGCGAACATAGTGTGTTTCCGGTTATTTCTGGCCGAGAGCGCCTTTCAAGGCGGCAATGGCCACCTCGATCTGGGCGTCGTCGGGTTCGTGCGTAGTGAGCATCTGCATGGCCATGCCCGGGCAGGACAGGGCCTTGCACAGGATGTTCTTATGGAACTTCCCGGAAAATTTGATGATCTCGTAGGAGATGGCGCTTATGGGCACCATGAGCAAAAACTTGACCGTGACGATGTACACCTGCTTGAGCACGGCGTTCTGCGGAGCCCAGGCCTGCAAGAGAAGCGGCACCAAAAACGTGTAGAGCACGATGGACACGCCCAGCACGAAGAGAAGGAAGGTGGTGCCGCAGCGGGGGTGCAGGCGCGAAAAATCGCGCACCGCCTCTGGAGAGAGGTTGATGTTGTTCTCGTGGGCCCAGATGACCTTGTGCTCGGCCCCGTGGTACTGGAACACCCGCCTGATATCGGGAATGAAGGAAATGGCCCCGATGTAGCCCACGAACATCAGCAGTTTGAAAAGCCCGTCCCACATATGGAAGGAAAGCTCCTCGGCATCGCCGGAAAGGCCTATCCAGTTCATGCCCAAAGAGAAAACGTGCGGGGCAACAACGAATAAAAGCAGGGCGAAGCCGATGGCGGTGACCATGGTCAGGGCCATGGCCCAGGGGGAGAGCTCGCCCTCCTCCTCGTCCAGGGACTGCTGGGCGGAAAAATTGAGCGCCTTTATCCCGTTGACCAGCGTCTCCAGGAGCACGGGAAATCCGCGCACGAAGGGCTTCTTGAGCCATGTGGCGCGCGTCAACGTAAACCAGGGGCGAGTCTCCACAAAGATCTCGCCGTTAGGCTTTCGTACGGCGATGGCCAGGCAGTCCTTGGAGCGGATCATAACCCCCTCCATGACAGCCTGCCCGCCGACGGTTTCGTTCGCGCCTGGCGCTTCGTTGTTGGGCATACTTAAAAGAAAGAAAGCGGCGCCCGGGGCGCCGCTTCACGCTTATGGGCCTTGCATCACGTCCCGGTAGGCTTAAAACCTCAGGGACGACGCCAGCTTGGAACCATTATTCTTACGGGATGAAAAAACACGGGCGTTTTTTCAATTGCCACTTAGGCCAGCCTGTCGCACACATCCCGGAAATGCTTGCACCGGGAGGCACCGTAGGAAGGATCGTGACGACCCTCCCAACAAAGACGCGAACTAGTCTTTCTTGTCTTCGAACTTCGCGTACTTCTTGCGGAAGCGGTCGATGCGACCGGCGGTGTCCACAAAACGCTGCTTGCCGGTGAAGAAGGGGTGGCAGTTGGAACAGATTTCAACGTTCACGTTCTCACCCTTGGTGGACTCGGCCTCGCTCTGGTACCCGCAGTGGCAGACGATTTTCGCCTTAAACGTCTTGGGATGGATATCGCTCTTCATGAAAAGCTCCTATTGATCAAATCGAAGAGGGGCTCTATACACCCACCTCTACCGGGTGGCAAGCAAAAACCCGCCCTTTTCCGCGGCCACGAGCCGTGCTAGGAACCCTCGCAGTCGACAAGGATCTTAAGTACCCCAGCACAACAAGAAACGAGTATATCCCTACTCCTGAAAGCGGCTCGCCGCCTTAGTCAAACAGACACGGGGTCCCGCCCCGTTGCCCAAGCCAACCCCACCGAGGTCTTCTATGTCTCTTACCGGGAAAAACAGCATCGTTGCCAAATATCTTTTAAGCCACGGCAAGGCCATTTCTTCCTTCGAACACGTAAGCGTGGACGCCATCCGTGCCGGGTTGGACGAGGGCCGCATGGCCCTCTTGGCCAACCCCGCCCATAAGAATGTGTCGCCGACTCTCATTGGTCAACCCGGCCGTGTGAAGGTGAACGCCAACATCGGCACGTCCCCCATGATCAACAACGTGGAGATGGAGCTGAAAAAACTCCGCCTGGCCGAAAAGGCCGGAGCGCACACGGTGATGGACCTCTCCACTGCGGGCGATCTGGACGAAGTCCGGGTCCGCATCCTGGAGGCTTCCCCCCTGCCGCTTGGCACGGTGCCCCTCTACTCCGTGGCCCAGCCCTACGTGGCCAAGGGACAGGACCCCAGCGACTTCTCGGTGGGGGAGCTCTTCGAGGAGATCGAGAAGGAAGCCGAACAGGGCGTGGATTTCATGACCCTGCACTGCGGCGTCACCGCGCGCGGGGCCTCCCTGGCCTCGGACGGACGGCGCATCCTGGGCATAGTCTCCCGAGGCGGTTCGCTTCTCGCCCGCTGGATGAAGCGCAGAAACGCCGAGAACCCCCTGCTCGAAGGCTACGACGACCTGCTCAAGATCTGCCTCAAGCACAACGTGACCATTAGCCTTGGCGACGGCCTGCGCCCAGGCGCCGGGGCCGATGCCGGCGACGCCGCCCAGTGGGAGGAGGTCTCGGTGCTGGGCGATCTGGCCAAGCGCGCCATCGCCTACGGCGTTCAGATCATGATCGAAGGCCCTGGCCATGTGCCCCTGCACCTGGTGCAGAGCCAGATCCAGGGCATCAAGCGCCTCACCAACAACGCCCCCCTCTACGTTCTCGGCCCCCTGACCACGGACGCGGCCGCCGGATACGACCACATCGCCGGGGCCATCGGCGGGGCCCAGGCAGCCTACTTCGGCGCGGACTTCCTGTGCTACCTCACCCCGGCCGAACACGTCACCCTGCCCGGCCCCGAGGACGTGTGGGACGGAGTGAAAGCAAGCCTCATCGCGGCCCAGAGCGCTGAAACGGCCCTGGGGCGGCCCTGGGCGGTGGAGCGCGACCTGAACATCTCCAAGGCTCGCGCGGCCCTGGACTGGGAGGCCATGGCCGACAACGCCCTGGACCCGCACACCCTGCGCAAGCGCCGCAAGGACTTCCACAAGGAGAAGGAATGCGCCATGTGCGGCTCCTTCTGCGCCATCCGCATGCTGGAGAACGTGGACCACTCGCCCGTGCCCTGCGAAAAGAAGTAGTTACAGGCACCTGCCGTCCAAAGTCGGCAAATGCATAAATCCCTCCGGCCCGGAGAACGCGAGACGTTTTCCGGGCCTTTTCTTTTGCGCGCCGGCCGTGCTAGAATCTCACCTGAATCAGGCTCGTAGTGGCCTGGAAAGCCAACAACGGAGAGACTCCATGTACAAGCTCGTGCTCGTGCGCCACGGCCAGAGCCAGTGGAACCTGGAAAACCGCTTCACCGGCTGGACCGACGTTCCCCTTTCCCCGCTGGGCGAAAAGGAAGCCCTAGCCGGAGCCAAGGCCCTCATGGATGCTGGGTACGGCTTCGACCTGTGCTTTACCTCCCTGCTCAAGCGGGCCGTGAAGACCCTGGACATCGTGCTGGAGGCCATGGACCTCATGTGGCTGCCCGTGACCAAGTCCTGGCGGCTGAACGAACGCCACTACGGCGCCCTGCAAGGGCTCAACAAGCAGGAGACGGCCCAGAAGTACGGCGACGAGCAGGTGTTCATCTGGCGCAGAAGCTACGACACGCGCCCGCCCGCGCTGGAAGCGGACGACCCGCGCCATCCGCGTTTCGACCCGCGCTACGCCGGGCTCACTCCCGCTGAACTCCCTAGCGTGGAGTGCCTGCAGGACACCGTGGCCAGGGTGATGCCCTACTGGCACGACGTGTTGGCTCCCGCGGTGAAATCCGGAAAGCGGGTGCTGGTGGCGGCCCACGGAAATTCTCTTCGGGCCATGGTGAAATACCTGGACAACATAAGCGACGAGGCCATCGCCCAATTGAACATCCCCACCGGCATCCCGCTGGTCTACGAGCTGGATGCCGGACTCAAACCCATCAAGCATTATTACCTGGGCGACCCGGACGAGATCGCCAGGCAGATAGAGGCCGTGGCCAACCAGGCGAAAACCAAATGACAAAGGCCGCCCGGATGGGCGGCCTTTCACATTCTTCAGGCGCTACAATCCCAGTGCCGCGTCCGCGCAATCCTTCCTCAAGGCAACCGCAGGACACGAAAAATCAAACAACATTAACTTGTTACGAACAAATACCTGTTTCTCAACACCGCGACACTAAGGCTTCCCTTCCCCAGGTTTCCCGTCCGGCTGCAGCCCTTCCCGCAGCTGTGCTTTCTCTGTCGTGGCCTGGCCTTCGCTCTTGGCCTTCTTCACCCGCTTGCGCCAGGCCCCGCCAGTGGTGAACGACTCCCAGCCCCAGCGCAGCCACTTGATAAGCGAAATCGCCATCCACAAGGACCAGGCCAGCATGGCGCCCCGGTACCACCACAACGATTTCGAAAACACCTCGGAGACCGGCAGGGTGTCGCCAATCCGGTCGAAATACCAGATCAATTTGTAGGCCGAGGAACCGTTGCCGGTGATGTACATGGAGGGCAGGCCGAGCAGGCCGGTGCGGATGGCCTCAAAGAGGCTCGACAGCCCGGAGATGGTCAAAAGCACCAGGCCGATCTGAATGGCGTTGAACCAGAACCAGTCCGCATTTGCAGCGTATCTCCGGCGGGCCCCCAGGGCCAGAAGCCACAGAACGGCTGCCAGGGCAACGCTTAAATCCACCTGGGTGAGCCCAAGCCCCAGGAGAAACCATTGCCAACGGTTCAGCGGAGCCCAGGGCACGAAGCCGAGAACGAAGGCGATGAGGGCAGCGGCGGCAACCGCGCTCCAGATGAGCACGGCCGGGGCCATGGGCGTGTTTCCCTTGGCCAGGAGGATCCAGCGGTCCTTGGGCATGTCCACGGTCACCGTGGCGTTCACGGCCTGTTGGCCAAGGAACACGGCGGGAGTAGCCACGGTATCGAGCGACTGCCTGGGCTGCCTCCAGGCCACATGGATATCCTGCTTGCCCGGGGCAAGGGCCAGCCCAATCTCGTGAGGCTTGTCCCCGGACCAGGGCACCGCCCTGCCCGCAACGCTCACCCCGGTCACCTCCGAATGCTCCGGCAGGCGCAGGACATGGCGGCCGCCCAGGGCCGAACGCAGCGACAGGGTAAGCACGGCCGAATCCAGGCGCGCCCCGGGAGTATATTGCAGGCGGGCCGAATCGATGGTCAGGCTTTCGCCAGGGGCCGGTCCCGGACGGGTGACGGCTATGGCCGCCTTTTCCCCGGGCCAGGGCCGCCACATGGGCGACCAGCGCCCTTTTTCATCCAGGCTCGCGGACACCGGTATGCCCGACAAGGTGATGTCCCACACCGGAGACGAGGTAACGCGCCAGGTTTCGGTCCAGAGAGTCCCCTGCGAGGCGGTAAGCTCTAGAAGAGGTACCGTGTCCAGCCTGGAGCGCCAGCTCACCTGGCGCTGCCCGGCGGCCAGGGAGGCAACGGCCTTGCCGTCCACCACGCGAACCTCCTGGCCGACGACGTTTTCGCCCTGAAGCAACGGCACTTCCGCCACCACCGGCTCTCCGGTCTGGGTGAGTCTGCGGACCGTGGTTACGCTTTCCCAGGTGAGGCCAAGCTCCAAAACGCGCGACACCTCAAGAAACGGCTGGACCACAGCGGTAATGCCTGGCTTTCCCGCCTTCCCGGCATCGTCCAAACGCGAGAACTTGAGCCCGCCCTCGACGGCTCCGTCCGGGCCAAGGCCAAGCACGCTCCAGCCCGGGGCGTCCACGGCACCCATGCGGGGAGCAAAAGCGGATGAAATACTAAACGACACGCCAGCAGGGGCCGCGCCGGACATCACCACCCTGTGCGCACCTACCTCCAAAAGCACCCACAGGCCGCCGTCCTTGGCGAAAAGCGGGGCGGGCTTGCCGTCCACAACGACCGACTGGGGCCGCCAGCCGTCGCTCACTGCGGGAAGCGGCAGCACCAGCCGGGTGGCAGCGCCGGTCTCCATGGTCAGGCGCAGGGTCTGCGCGTCCAGGAAAACGGCCATGCTCGAGACGCCCGCGCAGTTCGGGAAGCAATCGGACGGTTTGGTCAGCCGGGTGCGCAGCTCGTCCAGAATCTCCTTGGGAGGAACCTGCCCGGCAAAGGATTGTGCCGCCGGGAAGAACACCAGGAACGCTGCAACAGCGGCCAGTGTCCCGCGCCCCACGCCCCTAAGCCGTTTGACATTAGCCAGAAGCCACAGGGAGGCCAAAAGAAGGAGCACCCGGGCAAAGCAGACGGCCGACGCGACCAGCGGAGGCACAAGATAGAGGTGCATGGTCTGGGACACCTCCACCGGTCCGTTCCAGCGAAGCGAAACGGTGCGCCATCTCCAGGTGGGTACCCCTGGCCCGGTCTGGATGACGCTGTTGGGGTCCTGCTCAAGTGTGGTCTGGGCGGAAGGTTCATTCAGGGCCTGCCTGGCATCCTTCTTGGCCTCGCGGGCGGCCATGGGGGCGGGAACGGCCTGGGGCGCCACACCTTCGCCAGCCGGGGCCAGCGTCTTGCGTGCAGCAACTCCGGGACTGGAGATCTGGTCGATGAGTCCAGGTCCCAGCTGTTCAAGCTGCGGGTACACTCCCGAGCGTACCTGGCCCAAGGCGAAGGGGATGGACATGGCCACCAGCCCCAAAAACACCACCCCGTGGAGCACGCGCACGCCGGACGCGGCCCGCTTCCACCCTTCCCCGCCGTCCGGGCGGTCCAGAGCCTTGGCCAGCCCGAGCACGGCCAGCAGGGCAAGCCAGGGCGTGATCGGAGCCATGGGCTCGTGCTGGGCCAAAACGAGATAGCCGGTCAGAACGAGCCCCGCGCGAAGTCCGCAGAGTTTCCAGGCCACCAGGGCCATGAACAGTGTGAGGAATATGTTCATCAAATTCCAACCGCTCACCCAGGAATGGCTCACCGTATCGGGCCCGGCCGCGTGCAGAAGGCGCCACCCGGGCGGCAGGTTGATTTCAGCCGACAAGGACGAGGCGTCCTTGCTCCAGCCCAGTGCCGGGAGCGGGGAGAACACGTCCCGGTAGCGCGATTCGGCGGTGAGGTTCACCGATGCCTCGCGAAGCTCCACGCCGGAGAGTTTTTCCTTTCCAAGAAGCACCAGAGGCAGCTCCTTGCCTGGCAGAGCGGCGCGACCTAGTTCTCCAGGAGGTAGCATGGTAAGCGACCAGCCGCTGCGCATGGTGCCTGTCACATGGTCCTGGGCGGTTGCCCCGGAGCCGTCGAAATCCAGCCAGAACGTCCTTTTGATGTGCAGGTCATCCCCGCGAGGCCCGGACTCGCCCCGGCGGATGACCTCCATGGCCAGCGTGGCTCCGGTATCAGCAAGATAGGCCGGATATTTCTTCCAGGCGTCGGGCAAATCCGTGGTTTGGGGATCGATGGAGGATAGCCCGCGCAGCTGCAGCTCACGCAAGGCCGGGTCGGCCGCGAAGGCCCACACCTCGCGTCCGAAGGGCGTAATCGCTGGGCCGAAAGCAAGGCCCGGCTGCGCAAAGCGGCTGGTTATCTCCAGATCGTAGCGCCCTGCCCCGGCCTGGGCCATCACCTGCCCGGCGGGGCCAAAGCCCACCTGGACAGGGGAGTTGACGGCCATGGGCAGCGTGCCCTCGGGAAGCAGGCCGTCCAGGACGATGGTCCTGGCCCTGCCCGAAACCTCCAGCCTGGCCAGGGTGGTCACGGTCATGGGGACGCCGTCGCGCAGAAGCCTGAAAACCTTCACCGAAACGGAGTCCTCGGGCGCCTTGCTTGCGGATTGCCCTGAGATGTCCAGATTGCCGTCCGGACCAAGTTTCGGCGCAGTGACGGGCACGCCGTCGACCAAAAGCTCCAGCACTCCGGTCTGCGGGGCGATGCGCACAGCCTTGGGCCTGCGCTTCCAAGGAAGCTGGCCTGTGATCTGGTGTTCGCCGGGTTCAAGCCTGACCGTGGGCGTTCCGCCCTGGTCGATCACAGCGGCCGGGTGGCCGTTCAGCTTCACTGTGGCTGGCCAAAGCCCCGGAGCCACGGGCAAGGGAACGTTCTGAGCGGCGAACACCCTCCACGTTGTGGTGAATGTGCCGCCCGAGCCGTCCGCAATGAAACTCAGCCGGGTTGGAAACAGGCACTGTCTTTGGGCCGGGTCGCCAGCCAGGGGCGGGCACAGGGAGTGTTCCTGTCCGTAAAGCACCCAGCCTTCCCACGGTTTTAAATCCTGGGGAACCCAGGGCCGGTCCTGTGCTGAAGCCTGCGCGCTTAAAAAAAACAACAGGAGCAACGAAGCGAAATATCGCATGGAGGTTCCTTGATCGACGGCTGAAAGTGCTTATGCTATAGCCCATTCGCCTTGATTTTGGAAAGAAATTCAAATGCCTGAATCCTCCGATTTTTCCTCCCTGCTTTTGGCCTGGTTCGCCAAGGCCAAACGCCCCCTTCCCTGGCGCGAAAGCTACGATCCCTACCAGGTCTGGCTTTCCGAGATCATGCTCCAGCAGACCCAGATGGACCGGGCAGTCAGCTACTTTAACCGGTTTCTGGCCCGCTTTCCGGACGTGCAGACATTGGCCCGGGCCAGCGAGGACGAGGTCTTAAGCCTCTGGGAAGGGCTTGGCTACTACAGCAGGGGAAGGAATCTGCTCAAGGCGGCGCGGGTGGTGGTGGCGCAACATGGCGGCCTCATACCGTCCGATCCGGCGGCATTGAACGCCTTGCCAGGAGTTGGCGCCTACACCGCCGGAGCGGTGCTCTCCATCGCGCACAACCGGGACGTGCCTGCCGTGGACGCCAATGTGGAAAGGGTGTTGTCCCGATGCTTCGATCTGGCCGATTCGCCACGGGACCCGGCGGGGAAAAAACTCTTCGCTAACCTCGCAGCCAAGCTCATCCCTTCGGGGCAAGCCAGGGACTTCAACCAGGCCCTGATGGAACTTGGCGCACTGGTATGCACTCCCCGCAACCCAGATTGCGCGGCCTGTCCCCTGAGCGGAATCTGCGGGGCGCTTGCAAGCGGCACAGTGGAGGAGCGCCCGTCCCTGCCGCAATCCAAGCCGGCCATACACATCGGCATGGGAACCGCCGTGATCATGCATCAGGGGCTCTTCTTCGTGCAGAAGAGAAATCCGGGCGGGGTGTGGGCAGGGTTGTGGGAGTTCCCTGGCGGGCAGATGGAGCCGGGAGAAGAACCGGAGCGGACCGCCCTGCGCGAGGTTGCCGAGGAGACCGGTTTCACGGTCCGATCGCTCGGAAAGTTGGCGGTAATTAAACATTCCTACACCCGCTACCGGGTGACCATGCACGCCTATCTCGCCGGGTTCCCGGACGGAACGAAACCGCCTGAGCCGGTGCTTACAGCGGCCACTTCCAGCCGGTGGCTCCCCTTCGAGGCGCTCGCCGGCCTGGCCTTCCCGACCGCCATGCGGAAACTGATGCGGGCCATCGAACGCGATCCGAGGCTTGCCGTTTAATCGGATTTTCGAACAAGGCTTGCCTTTTGCCGGGCAACGGCCATCAGGTGAGATGTTTGAACGGCAGCTTGATCCTGAAACGGGCGCCCTTGCCCGGGGACGAATCCAGGACAATGCTGCCCTTGTGGTTCTCGGAAACGATGAAATAGGCCACGGAAAGCCCAAGCCCAGTGCCCACGCCGATGCTTTTCGTGGTGAAGAACGGCTCGAAAACCCGCTTGCGGACGTCTTCGGTCATGCCCGGACCGTTGTCCTCGATTTCAACCACCGCCAGGTTGCCTTCGGCCCGTGTCCGCAGGGTTATCCGAGGCAGAGAGTGTTCCTGGGACGTCTCCTTGAGCGCCTGGGCCGCGTTTTTAATGATGTTGAAAAAGACCTGCTCTATTTCCATGGACTGGCACTCGACCATCCCAAGATCAGGCTCGTAATCGCGGACTATCTCGATTTTTTTGAAGTCGAAATGCTTCTTCAGGTCGTAATCGCCCGCGGCAAGCTCGACCGTCCTGTCGAGAAGCTCGGCAATATCGCATTCCAGGTAGTCTCCGCCCGACTTCCTGGCGAACCCGAGCATGTTCTTGACTATCTTCGCGGCCCGCTGCCCAGCATCCCGGATTCCTTCAAGAAAGCCGTCCAGTTCGCGCTCGCGCATATAGGCGCGCATGGCGTCAAGATCGATGCCCACGGATTTGGCCGCGGCCGCGTTTGCCGGAAGGGCCGGGTCCATCCTGCGGTTTAAGACCTGCACCGCCTGAAGAATGGACGCCAGGGGATTGTTGATCTCATGGGCCATGCCGGCCGCCAGGCCGCCCACGGAAAGCATTTTCTCGGTCTGTACCATCATCTCCTGGATGCGCGTGCGCTCGGTGATATCCTCGATCACCGCCACCGCCTTTGACCCCGTTCCGCCTTCAGATCGCAACGGAGCCGCTCCCAAGAAGAGAATCGAGCGTCCTCCTTGCGGCCTGCGGTACCAGGCGGTTCTCGGCTGAACGGGTTTGATGCCGGCAAGGGCCTTGGCCATGGGCAGGTCTTCAAAGGGCAGGGGGTGGCCTTCCCGCGTTTCGAAACGCCCGGTCCAGGGCTGGCCGGTTCCGGGATCGTCGGTGTCTAGGCCAAGCAGGTCCAGGGCGCGCTGGTTTATGTACTCCGGGTTACCGCGCCTGTCGAAGGTGGCTATGCCCACCGGGATGGTCTCCGTCAGAATGCGGTAGCGGGCTTCGGAATCGCGCAAGTTGGAGATCGCGTTTCGAAGCACCCAGAGCGCCACGCCCACCAGGCCGAGAACGGCCAGGGAGATCGCCCCGTTGAGCGCGGCCAGCTTTGCCGCCGGGCGGAGCAGTTCGGCCGAATCCGCTTCCAGCACCAGAAGCCAACCCGCCTTGGCATTATTGACGGACAAGGCCATGCGCTCGGTCTGCCCTCCGAAATAGTGAACCGCCTGTCCAGACAAAGAGGCCCTTAGCGATTTTGCTTCGCTGGGAGCCGGGCTGAATTGCCCTTCGCTCTTCCAGGAGGGCGTGGCCAGAACGGAATCATTCATGTCCAGGAGAAACGCCCCACCGGTTTGACCGACCCGGACTCCATCCAGAAGCTCCCTGGACACCCTCGGGATGTCCATCACCAGCACCATGACACCCAGTACCGTGCTTTGGCTCAGAATCGGCGCGGACACCACCAGCACGGGCTGGCCGGAATACTTTCCGGCGGAAAGGGTCTCCATGGCCAGATTCCCGTGCATGGTACGCTTGAAATACTCCCGGTCCGCCACATTGATGGCGCCCACCATGCCGGTAGCCGAGGCAGCCACCACTTCGCCATCCGGCAGGGCAAGAAACACCCTGTCGTATTCATTGTACAATGCCCGCTCCGCCAGACGCTTCTCCGCGGCAACCCTGGCCGAACGCCCCAGATACCCCTCGGAAAGCGCCAGCCTGAAAACCTCCTCCTGGCTCCAGAGGATGGCGTCGGATTCGATTCCCCTGATCTTGTCCGTGACCTCCTTGTTCAAGAGCATCAACGCCTGGCTCATCTGAGCCAGGGACAGCTCCTCCACGGAGCGCTTCGTATAGAAGTAGGAGATGGTGGTGGTCAGTCCGACCCCGAGCATGACCACGAAAAGGATCGGCACGAGGTAGGGCTTGTTCAGAGTGGAATCCATCACTGTACCATTTGGTCTATTTGATAACGGCTCCGGCCGCTTCGATGATCTCGTACGGTATATTCACGTGCAGGCGCTCAGCCATCTTCAGATTCACCAGGATAACTCCCTTGTCGTTTATCCTCATGGGCAGTTCACCGGCCTTCAGCCCATTGCCGAGGACTTCGCGCGCCATGGCGCCCGCCAGATATCCCTGCTCGTGGCCTGCCTCCAACACCCCGCACATAAGGCCATGTTCAATGGCTATGTCCGAGAAGCCTATGGTGGGCAGCTTATTGACCGAGTCAACCCAGGCCATCACCTCGTCCGGCGATGCCACCTTCCCGGTCCTCTCGTCTATGAGGGTCTGATAGAGCCCCATGGCCAGCGAATCAGCAGCGGTCTGATACTTGAGAACCATCTGCTGCCACTGCTGGAAGGTTCTCACTGTATCGGCAGCGACAACTTCAAGGGAATACGGGCCGTTCGCAGCCAGATCCTCCTTCAGGTCATTCACTACGTAGCCGCCTGATTCGGATGCGTCCACAAAAAACGCAACGCTCTTCACTTCCGGCATGAGTTTTTTGAGAAGAGCGAACGCTTCCCTATAATGCCACCTCTCCCGAATTCCGGACACGTTCGATGTTGGAAAACCGTATTTGGCTGGAGGCGCGTTTACACCGCAAAAAACCACTTGCGGCCGTTGCTTGTTCTTCAGGAAAGGAACAACGACATACTCTTGGGCTGCATCGTCAGCTGCAATGACCACGTCCGGGGCGAAGCGTTCGATCTTGCGGCCGATCTCATCGCCTTTTTCGGTCAGCTTCTTGGGGTCGGGAACTCGTTTTGCGTCTAGGTAATACGTTTCATATGCGATGTTTAGCCCCTGCAAGCCGTCGCGAATACCCTGATTGATATTCTGGCACCAGACGTATTCCGGATTGTAGCTTTGGACGATGAGGACCCGCTTCGGCTCGGCGGAGTCGCCGTAAACCACCGCGGGATCAGAAAACAGGAGAGAGAAGAGAACGCACACGAAGACGGAGGACAAAAAGTGCGCCGAGCCAATGCCGCTTCGCATAGGGTCTCCTATGGACTGGGGCACTCCCCGGACACACCGCACAATTCCGAGGGACCATTTTCCCTAACCGTCCGGAAGAACAGCCGGGCCATGACACGTCATTGCGCTCCAACCACAATAACAGAACACTTCAATGAAGAATGACCGAACCCGCCGCTTCAATCATCTCGTAAGGGATTTCCATATGGAACCTCTCCGCCGCCTTCAGGTTCACAAGGATGACTCCCTTGTCGTTTGTGCGAACAGGCAAACTCCCTGCTGAAACACCTGTGAGCAGCACATGCCGAACCATGCTTCCGGCCAAGAAGCCCTGCTCCTCACCTGATTCCAATACACCACAGAGGATTCCGTGGTCCAAGGAAAAATCCGCAAAACCCAGTGTGGGTTTCGTGTTCACGGAGTTGGTCCAGGCCATGACTTCCTCGGAGGAAACGATTTTGCCGGTCGTTTCGTCGCGCAGTGAATGGTAAAGCCCCAGGGCGAGGGTGTCAGCCTGGCCTTGAAGCCTCAGCACGGACTTCTGCCACTGCTGAAATGTCGCAATGGATTCCACGGCAACCATGTCGAGATCATACGGGCCGTTGCGGTCAATGTCGTTTTTTATATCATCCACAAGGAATCTGCCGGAATCCGAGGCATCCACCAAAAACGCTGTGCTCTTCGCCTTGGCATCGAGCCTTTTGAGCAGTTGGAACCCCTCGCGGAAGTGGAACCGTTCCCGGACTCCGGAGACATTGCGCGCAGGTAACCATAGGCGGCGGGGGGTGCGTTCACACCGCAGAATATTACCTGGGGGCTCGTTTTGCCCTTCAGGTAGGGCACTACAAAATACGTCTGGGCGACATCGTCGGCCGCGATCACCACGTCCGGACCAAAATCCCGCAAGCGTTCCAGGGCCTTCTGCCCTGCTTGCGTGAGCCACGGCGTGTCCGGATGGCGTTTGGCGTCCATATATGCGTAATCGAAAACAACTTTTTGCTCTTTAAGAGCTTCCAATATCCCGGCATTGATGTTCTGCGTCCAGACATACTCAGGATTGTAGCTGTGCACCACGAGAACGCGGCGGTACTCCTCGGAACCGGCCGAGTAGGCCCCGTCAGCCACGAATGCCTCCAGGACGAGCGCGCCAAGAACAAAAGCCGCGGCAAGAAGCGTCCTGAACGGACGCATCAATGCACCACGCTCGATGCAGATTCGATGATCTCGTATGGAACGAGAACTCCCAATCGTTCCGCACTTTTCAAATTGACCATCACGAACCCCTGCATTGTTGACAAAACCGGCAGTTTCCCCGCGGGGCCCCCCTGGTCCAGGACCACGCGAACCATTTTCGCGCCTTCAAATCCCTGTTCATAGCCTGATTCCAGGACACCGCACATGATCCCGTCCTCTTCCGCGAAGTTCGCGAATCCCACCGTGGGCTTGCCGCACGCCTCGAGCGTCCAGTCCATCACTTCGCCCGGGGTGGCCACCTTGCCGGTCTCTTCGTTTAACAAAACCTGATAGACAGGCAGCGCGAACGCGTCGACAAAATCCTTGTTTTCGAGAACCGCCCGCTTCCACTGCGCGAAAGTGCGGACCAGCTCCACCGGCCCCACTTCCACGCAATACGGTGCCTTGTACATGTCCTTCATCATCTGCGAAGCTATGGCCCGGCCGGTATCGGATTCATCTGAAATGTACGCCACTTTTTGAACCGAGGGGGAAATGGATTTGAGCAGGGCGAAACTCTGGCGGAAGTGCATACGCTCCAGAACGCCCGACACGTTGGCGGCTGGGTAGCCGTATTTCACCGGGTCGTCGTTCACGCCGCAGAAGATCACCTGAGGGGCGGACTTGCCGCGAAGATAGGGTACGACGAAATGGTATTGGGCCGCATCGTCGCAGGCCAGCACCACATCGGGGTTGAACTCCTTGACGCGTTCCCAGGCTTTGCGGGCGGCCTTGGTGAGCTGGGCAGGAGAGGGGCTTCGCTTGGCGTCCAGGTAGACGGTTTCAGTTTTTATAGCCGTACCGTCGAATACGGCAGCGATACCGGCATTCATCCGGGCTACCCAGGAATACTCCGGATGGTAGCTGTGCACCACCAGGACCCTGTGTTCCGTGGCGTGAACGGTTCCAGGCAACAGCCAGGCCAGAACCGCAAGGCCGAAAAGTATTCTAAGCCACATCAAGCCTTCCCCGCAGGTCGTCCCAGGCCGTAATGCCCAGCTCCCCCGCGGCCCGGGGCAACTCTTCGGCCAGGCGGAAACTGAAATCCGGCCGGATGAAGTTGGCCGTGCCGACCTGCACTGCATGCGCCCCGACCAGGATGAATTCCAGCACGTCCTGGACCGAGGAGATGCCCCCCATGCCCACCACGGGTATGCCGACCGCCCGGCACACCTGCCACACGCAGCGCAAGGCTACAGGCTTGATGGCCGGGCCGGAAAGACCGCCCACTATGTTGGCCAGCCTGGGCCGGCGGGTGCGGACGTCCACGGCCATGCCGGTAAGGGTGTTTATGAGCGAGAGGATGTCCGCGCCGGCGGCCTCCACGGCCCTGGCCATGGCCGCGATATCCGCCACGTTGGGGGAGAGCTTCACCATCACGGGCTTATTGCCGGCCCGCTTCTTTACGGCCTCGGTCACCCTGGCGGCCTGAACGGGGTCCTGTCCGAAGAGAACTCCGCCGGCCTTCACGTTGGGGCAGGAGATGTTCACTTCCAGTGCGGCAATGCCTTCCTCGGCTGCCAGAACCCCGGCCAGTTCGGCGAACTCGTCCGGGTCGCAGGCGTAGAGATTGGCCACCACCGGGGTGTCGCGCCACGGGAGCAGGGGCAGCTTCTCCTTGAGGAAGCGCTCCACCCCGCAGTTCTGAAGGCCTATGGCGTTCAACATGCCTGAAGGCGTCTCGGCCACCCTGGGCATGGGATTGCCTTCGCGGGGTTTCAAGGACAGGCCTTTGACCACCATGGCGCCAAGGGTGCGCAAGTCCCCGTACGGAGCGAACTCCAGGCCGTATCCGAAGGTGCCCGAGGCGGTCATGACCGGATTTTTCAAATTCAGTCCGGCAAGGGTGACGCGGCAGTCCATCTGATGCTCCTAGAGGGTGATTTCATGGGACCAGAACACGGGCCCCTTGGTACACGTCTGCACGTTGTGCCCGGAGTGGTCTTTGGCCACGCAGCCAAGGCAGGCTCCGACCCCGCAGGCCATGCGGTTCTCCAGCGACACCTGGCAGCGGACGCCGTGCTTCGCGGCCGCGGCCTGAACGGCCTTTAAAAACGGCGTCGGCCCGCAGGCCAGGGCCAGGTTGCCCGCATGCGCGGCCATCCTCTTCTCCAAGAGGGCCACGAACTTCGGGATATCCTCGGCCGTCCTGTCCTGGAAGGATTCGGCGTTGGTCACGCGGGCCAAGTCCTCGTAGGGGTAGCAGGACAAGGGCGGCCTGTGCCCGAAAAGGAGGGAGAGCTGGGCGGGAGTGGGATGGGTGGCCGCATACTCCACGAAGGGAGCCAGGCCGATGCCTCCGGCCAGAAGGAGCGTCGGGACTCCGGGCTCGACGGCAAAGCCGTTTCCCAGAGGCCCCCAGATGGTAACGGTGTCGCCGGGAGCCAATCCAGTCAATGCTTTTGTGCCTCTCCCGGCGACCTGAAAATGGAACACGAGCCTGTTCTCAAGTGCGCGGCAGATTGAAAAAGGCCTGGCCCAAAGCGGATCGAACCCCCAGGCCGGAGGCCTCAGCATGGCGAACTGTCCGGGCCTGACCTCGCCGAAGCCGGGATTCTCAAGTTCCAGCAGCCAAAGCCCGTACTCCTGGCCTTCCGGGCCGTGGGGCCTTAGGCCCAAGACCTTCACGTCATAGCATCTGTTCGTGGACATGTATTGCTCCTGAACAACTAGCTACCCATATGGCGGCGATTAGTAAATGTTTCGCCTCCAGACCCTGCCCTTCTTGTTTTTCCGGTACTTTCCGGGTAGGATATATAACTGGCTCAATAGCGAAATATCTCGCGTTTTGGGGGCCTTCCCTATTGACACACCCTGCCTCCCGCCGCACATACAGTATTGTCGGCAAAAATCGTCCAAAGACGTACGGGGGCGCTAAGTGGATCGGAGAGCGGTGATGAAGACACAGGAAGTGGGAGACAAAACCAAGATCTTCCACAAAGGGCAGGTCATCTACAAGGAAGGCCAGTCCAGCAACGAGGCCTACATCATCAAGCAGGGGGCCGTCGGACTCTTCCGCATCACGGGAAACAAGCGGGTCAATCTGGGTATTCTCCGCCCGGGGCAGATTTTCGGCGAGATGGGCGTCATCTCCGAGGAAAAGCGTACGGCTTCGGCTGAAGCTTTGGACTACACGGAGGTCATCGTCCTCGACCAGACGCTTTTGCACACGCTGCTGCTCAAGAGCCCGCGCCCTATCCAGATCATCACATCCTATCTGGTGGAGCGCGTCCGCGCGTTGAACGCCCGGATGCCGGACCGTCCCTGCGCCAACACCTTCGCCTCGGTCTGCAGCGTGATTCTGCTCGCCTGGCGCGCCGCCACCAAGACCACCCCGAAGAATGAAGCCCCCCAGGTTTCCACGGTCGAGCTTTCCAAGACAATAAAGGAGATCCTGCTCATCTCCCAGGTGGAGATCGACGACATCTTCGACAGGCTGGCCAAGGTGCACATCATAGACATCGTGGACATCAAGGGCACCTACTACCGCAAGGACCCTCTCCTGGGCACCATGAAGAAGTCCAGCGACTACGTGAAGGAGCGCCTGCTGACCATCCCGGACACGGACCGTTTCGCCCGGGTGGCCAAGAACCTGGCCAAGGACCACCACGACTCCTGCGCGACGGACATGGAGTTCATCGATTTGGACGATTTCTGTGCCGAAGTGGGAGCCCAGCCGGACACCATCTTGAAGAAGGTCGCCTACGGGGACATCCCCCCGAACGTCTTCTTCTTCCACAAGGCAACGGCCATGTCCTTCGCTGCGCAGAAAGGGCCGGACTATTTCCAGCGGGCCAAACGCCCCCGCCTGAAAATCGAAGACCTCCAGTCCGTGGACGACATCATCGCCGTGGACAACGCCACCCTGGAAGAGGCCCTGACCAAGCTCGGCTTTTACAAGATCTCCGTCCTGGTCTCCATGGCCGGAGACGAAGCCCGCAAGAAGATCTACCACAACCTGTCCAAGAACATCGCCTCGGTGGTCAAGGGCGAGGTGGAAGGCATGAAGGAGCTGGACACTGGCGAAGCCTCGGACGTGGAAGACGAGCTTTTGGATCTCATAAAGTCCATGAAGGGGCTTAACGGGTGAACATAGCAACCGTCATAGGGTTCGTCGCCGGCATCATCGTCCTTGGAACGGCCACGTTCTTCGCCACAGACTCTGCCCGGGTGTTCATCAACCTTCCCGGGCTGGCCATCGTGCTCGGCGGCACCCTGGCCTCCACCTTCATCTGCTTCCCCCTGAAGGAAGTCACCCGGGTGTTCAACATCTTCCTCACCGCCTTGAAGCGCGAGGAACTGCCCATAGGCAACTACATCGAATCCATCGTGCAGATCGCACGGGACGCCTCGTCTCGCGGCAAGGTCCACCTGGAAAGAACGCTGCCCGGCATTGAGAACGAATTTCTCCAGAACGCCCTCCAGATGCTGGTGGACGGCTACTCGCGCGACGAGATGAAAGAGATCCTCGAAACGCGCATCGAGCAGACCTACCAGCAGGAAATTTCCTCGGCCGGCATCTACCGCACCATGGCCAAGCTCTCCCCGGCCTACGGGCTCATCGGCACGCTCATCGGTTTCATCGGCCTCATGCAGGCCATGGGAGGCGGAGGCATCGCCAGCCTGGGCCAGCACATGGCCGTGGCCTTGACCACCACCCTGTACGGAATCCTGCTTTCCAACCTGATATTTCTGCCTATCGCGGTGAAGGTGGAAAAACGCATCGAAGAGCGGGTGCTGCTCATGTGCGTGATCCGCGACGGCGTGCTTTTCATCAAGGACAAGACTCCGGCCGCAATCGTCTACGACAAGCTCAAGGCCTACCTGCCACCCAGGCGCTGGGCCTCCATCGGCACGCGCCCCTGATCCGGCAACGGCGAAGGGGCGTCTGGAATAACGGGGTCGTTTACCCAAACGCGACTCAAGGCGAAAATGCTCAAGCTTTCCACACTGAGGGGACGGCTCAAGGAAGAGGACGAGGGGACGTGGTTCATTTCCCTGGCGGACCTGCTCACCCTTCTGTTGTGCTTCTTCGTTCTCATGGTGTCCGTTTCGCAGCTGGACCAGGAGCGCTACAAGAAGGTCGCCCAGTCCATGGAGGAGGCGCTCAAGGTTGAAAAGGCCAAACGCGAATCCGCCCAGACCCAGCCCAAGCCCCTCGGATTCTCCCTGAAAGAGGACGCCGCCGCCACCGGGCAGCTCTACCCAGTGGTGCAGCCGGCCCTGCCCCCCCAGGTGTACCAGACGCCTCCCGGCCAGGCCACGCAGCCACCGGCCGAGACCGGGCCCAGGCAGCAGCAAAAGACCATGGACGAGCTGGGCGCGGAACTGGGCATGCGCTTCGCCCAGGACCCGGCCGGAGTGCAGATCGAAAAACGCGAGGGCGGATACGCCATCACCCTCAAGGGCGCCGTGCTCTTCGACCGGGCCAGCGCCGAATTGAGCTCGCCCTCCGTTACCTATCTCGATTCCATTGCCGCCTCCCTGCGCGGCACTCCCTACAAGGTGATCGTGGAGGGACATACCGACAACGTTCCGATCCAGTCCTTCCTCTATCCGTCCAACTGGGAACTCTCGGCGGCCAGGGCCTCGCGCGTGGCCCGCTATCTCATCGACCACGGCGTGGCCAGGGACCGTGTCCAGGTGGCCGGATTTGCCGAAACCAGGCCCGTAGCTCCCAACGAGAGCCCCCAGGGCCACGGCTTGCCCGAAAACCAGGCCCGCAACCGCCGCGTGGTCGTGTTGATCAACCCTTGACTAGCAAGCACACACTGGACCGGGGGCACGACCAGGCCTCCCATAAGCTCAAGGGGATATTCTCGACCCCTTCCCTTCCGGGCGAGGCGCCCGACCCGCTGTTTCCCAAACGCTACTGGTTCGCCAAAGAGGTCGGCGACGGCATGCTCTCCGTCCAGCTTTTGGACGAACACTTCCTGCCGACCCCGAAACAGCATGTGGTGAAGAAGGACACTTTCCTGGAAGGGTCCACCCTGGAGCCGGATCTCGGCTACCGTTTGCTCACCCAGCGGGTGCTCAAGGGCGACTACTACCGCCAGCAGGGCCTCAACGTGGAGGCCAAGATAGAATACCAGCAGGTGCTGCGTATCGACGAGGAGAACATCCGGGGCAATTTCGGCATGGGCATCGCCTACCTGGCCCTCAATCAGCTTGAGAAAGGGCGCTACGCCTTTGAAAAGCTCGTGCAGCTCGACGAGAGCTTCCTGCCCGAGCACAAGCATCTCTTCAACGACTTCGGCATCGCCCTGCGCAAGAAGGGCCTCTTCGAAGAGGCCATTGCGTTCTACAACCGGGCCAAGACCCTCTGCCCGGACGACGAAAACCTGCTTTTGAACATAGCCCGGGCCTGGTACGAGAAAGGCGATGCGGAAAAGGCCTACGAAGGCCTGAAGGGCTGCCTGGAGATCGAGCCCGGCTTCAAGGAGGCCCTGGCCTTCCTGGCCTATCTTCGCAAGCACCGCATCTTCCCCAAAGACGCCCACCTGAAGGCCCATTTCGACCGTGAGGCGCTTAAGCGCAGCGAGCTGGGGTCGCTGGTGGACGAGGGCTAGCCAAGCCTGACCCGGTTTCTTCCTCCGACAAGGAGAGTCGCATGCAAACTATCCTCTACGTAAAGGCCTCGCCCCGGGGGCCCAGGTCCCACTCCATCGCCGTGGCCGACGCTTTCCTGGAGGCCTACCAGGAGTTGCACCCGGACAGCCTGGTGAGAACCAGGAACCTGTTCGAAGAGCAATTGCCCGCCTTCGACGGACCGGCGCTTACGGCCAAGTACAACGTCATCCACGGCCTGACCCACGACCCGGAACAACTGCGGGCCTGGCAGGGGGTGGAGCGGTACGTGAAGGAACTCAAGAGCTGCTCCAAGCTGGTGATGGCCGTGCCCATGTGGAACTTCAGCATCCCCTACCCGCTCAAGCACTATCTGGACCTTGTGGTCCAGCCGGGGCTCTCTTTCGGGGTGAACGAGAACGGAGCCTTCGGGAAAATCGAGAACAAACCGGTTTTCGTGGCCTATGCCAGCGGCGGCCAGTACCCGCCGGGATCACAGGCCCAGACGATGGACCACCAAAGGCCGTACCTGGAGATGATCCTCAATTATATTGGGCTTACGGATATCCGGTCCGTGCGGGTGGAGGCCACCCTGGCCGGGGAGGAGACCGTCACGCAGAGAAGAGAGACCGCGTTCGCGCAGGCACGGGAGATGGCGAAAACGTTTTGAGTGGCGCTATATATCCTGGGCGCTGTCGATGGTGCCCTTGGACGGCGGCCCGCCGGGCATCCCCGCCCCCTTGGGCGGCTTGAACTCGCGCCCGAAGAGCTTCAGGTGGAGCTTTAAGGCCTCGGTGAAATTGGGGTTTATCCACAGTGCCTTCAAGAGCGCGTCCTGCGAGCCCCGATTATCCCCCATGAAGAACTGGGCCTTGGCCATGTTGAAGTGGATGTTCTCGTCGTCCGGAGTGAGTTCCAGCGCCTGCCGGTAGGCGTGCAGCGCCCCGGGCAGATCCCCCTCCTTGCGCAGCCTGACCCCCAGGGTATTGAAGGGGTTGGGGCTGTTGGAGTCGTACTTGAGCACCTCGATGAAGAGCTCCTTGGTTTCCTCCAGCCTGTTGAAATGGGCGAAGGTCTCGGCGGCCTTCTGCAGGTAGGTCTTGTAGCCTTCCAGATCGCCCTTGCCCTTGTAGGCCTCGGCCAGGCCCTTGTAGGCCTCGGCGTAGAGCTCGTTTATCTTCACGGCCTTCTTGAAGGCCAGAATGGCCTGGCCGTACTTCTGCTTCACCAGGTACTTGCAGCCCATGTCGTAGTACTTCTGGGCCTGGTTGTCCTCGCTGACCAGCTCCTCGAAGGTTTCGATGGCTTCGTCGTACTTTCCGGCCGCCAGCAGGCGCTTGCCTTCGTTCAACTGGGCGTGCTCGATCTCCACCAGCTTGTCGACCTTGAGCGCCCGCAGCATGTGCCGGTGGAAGGTCTCCACCGAGTAGGGCCTCAGCACGTAGCCGTCCACTCCCGCGGCGATGGCCTCCAGCACCCGGTCCTTCTGCCCCTCGTTGGTCACGAAGACCACGGGGGTTTCCTTCAGGTTCATGTTCAGGCGCAGGAGTCTTAAGAATTTGAGCCCGTCCATGTCCGAAAGCTGCGAATCAAGGACGATGAGATCGACCGCCCGCTCGCCAAGGAAATCGATGGCTTCCGACCCTGAAGAGAACTGCTGGATCATGGAGGCCTTGAGCTGTTTCACGCACTGGCGGTCGCGACGGGAATGCTCTTCGAGGCCGGAAACAACGGCCACGACATCCAGCTTGACGGGGTACGAAGCGTTATCCGGCACAAGCGGCTCCGGGGAGATATGTTGCGGTGAAAAAAGACTTACCGATTAAGCACTGCATAAATGCTGTTTCTTAGTTGCGTCAACTCCTCGGTTCGCGGCAGCAGATCGAACAGCTCGTCGGCATGACCCCTTTCCAGAAAAGCACGGCGGGAGGCCTTGAAGTTCAAGTCGAAAACCCAGCTTATGAGCAGCAGCTTGAAGTCGTTTTCATAGCGCATGAGGGCGTAGTCGCCCATGTTCCCTGCGCGGATCTGGTCGACAATGGCCTCGGAGTAGCGCTCCGGATCGTCGATGACGTGCAGGGTGACCACATCGGAGCGCTTTCCGCCCGGGCGCAGGTAGTCGAGCATGATCCGGGTGATGTCTAATTTGTCGCTGTCGCGCACGATGCGGGTTACAGTATCCAGCTCGGGGGATATGCCTCCTGGCAGGTCTCGCCGATTGTGCATGGCCACAGAACCAAGGACCAGCACGCGCATATCATGCCCAAGATCATTAAGAAACGGGTTCGAACGCAAGGCCTTTGCCCCGAGGTGGGCGTGGTTGGCCGAGAGTGAATCCTTGAACGTCTTATAGGTTCGGTATTGGGGAAAACGCCCGGCATCGTGGTAGAGCGCGGCAAGATGGGCGATGGAGGTCAATTGCCCGGAGAGGCCAAGCGACGAGGTGATTGCCCGGGCTTCGGCCAGTACTTTCAGGGAGTGCTCCCGCTTGAGCAGCAAATGACCGTCGTCCTCGGGGTTTCCGGTGAGAAAACCCTGGACATACTCTTCAAACCAACTGATATGCTTTTCGATCATTGCGGCCTCTCGGGAGATTGGAACGCCCGGGTTCACTGCACCATCGCAAGAGGTTTTTCAAGAACAAACCCTTGTCTCTCCCGGGCATTCTCTTGTACATTATTTGGCACGTATCCCCGCTCTTGGAGGCAATTGATGAAAGCTCTCGTGGTTGAAGACGATTTCGCCAGCAGGAAACTGCTGCAAAAAATATTAGCCCCTTACGGTGAAGTGGACATTGCGGTCAACGGAGTGGAGGCCATAGAGGCCTTCACCAAATCCCTGGAGGAAGGAGCCCCCTACGAGCTCATCCTCATGGACATCATGATGCCCGAGATGGACGGCCAGACGGCGCTCAAGAACATCCGCGCCATCGAGCGGGAGCGCAACATCACCTCCATGCAGGAAGCGAAGGTTATCATGACCACCGCCCTGGACGACCCCAAGAACGTGGTGGAAGCCTACTACAAGGGCGGCGCCTCCTCCTACGTGCCCAAACCCATCGACAAACAGATGCTCCTGCATCTTCTTAAAAACCTGGGGCTTATTTCCTAATGCGCCTGATCCTGGCCCTCGCAGCCCTTTTGGGGGCATTGCCTGAACGCGCGGCCCTGGCGGCGGACGCCGTGGGCACGGCCAGCAAAGCGGCACTTGGGGCCTTGGACATCATCTTCATCGGCATTGCCGGATATGTGCTCTGGCGGGTGATCTCGAACATCGCCAACCGCAAGAAGGACGACAACGACAACGGCAACACGTACGACGTGCCTCCCGAGGACGATGGCGACACCCAGGACCCGCGCGAGCGCCGCAGCCGGGCCGCCCAGGCAGCCTGGGAATATTTGACCGGGGAGCAGGCCAAGGAGCTTCATCCTGAACTCGAAGCGGAAAAAGACCTTCCGGGAGCGTTCAACGAACGCGAATTCTTGCGCGGGGCCAAGATGATCTACGGCCGGGTGAAGCAGTCCTTTGCGGCGCGGGACATGGCGGATTTACGGCAGTTCACCTCGCCGGACATGATGCGCCAATTCGAGCAGATGAATTCCGAGCGCCCGGAAAGGGAAGAGGTGGCCGTGCTCTTGGTGGATGCCAGGGTGCTGGACGTGAAGAAAACTGAAAAGCAGACCCAGGTGGAGGTGGCCTACGACGCCACCGTGAGCGACGATCCCAAGACCAAGGAGTCCAGGAAGGTCAGCGAAGTCTGGCGCTTCGTGCGGGACGAGACGGTCAAGGATGGGACGTGGCTCTTGGAGAGCATGGAGAAGACGCAATAAACAAAGGGGCCACGAAGGCCCCTTCTTAATTCCGATATCTTTCACGCCTTACAACGGCACTCCATTCTCGGCCACATCCTTCTTCAGAAGCTCAAGCAAACGCCTGCTCACCGGACCGGGTTTTCCATCGCCAATCGGCCTGCCGTTATACTCCACTATGGAGAGGCACTGGGAGGTGGTGCCCAGTATCAACATTTCCTTGGCCTGAGAGATGTCGTCCTCGTCAATCGTCTTGTAGCAGTGTTCGATCTCGCCCTTGGCCAGCTCCAGGACCCTCAGGAGCGTGGTGCCGGACAGGGCGTTGTCCAGCTTGGGCACGGTGATGCACCCGCTCTGGTCCACCAGGGCGATGTTCTCCGTGGCCCCCTCGGCCAGGAAGCCCCGTGAATCGAAGCACACCGGGAAGTCCTTGCCTTTGGCCGTGGCCTCCTGCTTCATGAGCACGTTGGGCAGATAGTCGATGCTCTTTATTGTGGCCAGGTAGCTCTGCTTGGCTGGAATCGAGGTGCGAAACGCCGTGACGCCCTTCTCGTAGAAAACCGCCGGTTTGGGCGTATACTGGTAGGCGGCGATGTACAGGCTCGGTTCCGGGCATTCGCTAGGGTCGATGCTGAAGCCGCCGGGGCCGCGCCCCAGGAGCATGCGGAACAGCCCGAACTTGGTGCCCGCGGCGCGCCCGAGCTCGAGCATTATCTTGCGAACGTCTTTCCAAGGACACGGCGGCTTGAGCCCGATGGCGTCGCCGGAGCGGCCCATGCGGGCAAGGTGCTCGTCCAGCTGGTAGACGCGGCCATCCACCCACTTCACTGTTTCGAAAACGCCGTCTCCCCGGTGCACCAGATGGTCGTCCCAGGGCATGAGCATGAGCGCCGGGTCCTTGCAGATGGCCCCGATTCGGTGCTCGTAAAAGGCCAGCACCTGCCCGGCGCCTGGGCGCGGGGCGGCGAGCATTTTTTCCAGATATTGAGAGCTGCTAAGTATTTCCACGTTGACTTCCGGTTTGAGCGGTTTCGATTGGGGAGCAAAAAACAAAGGCGAGGGGGAAAAATCAAGCCCCGCGCGTATGCATCATACGCGCGGGGACACTCTTGTAAAGCGGGGGCATCACACTCTGCCCCATGCCGGGCGCTAGATCTTCAGTTTGCCCTTCTTCATGAGCAGCTCGGCGATCTGCACGGCGTTCAGGGCCGCGCCCTTGCGGATGTTGTCCGCCACGATCCACATGTTCAGGCCGGAATCCACGGTGTCGTCCTGGCGGATGCGCCCCACGAACACGTCGTCCTCGCCAGCGGCCATGATGGGCATGGGGTACATCTTTTCATTCGGATTATCATACACCTGCACGCCCGGAGCCTGGGAGAGTATGGCCCGAGCCTCCTTGGCAGTGCAGGGCTTCTCGAACTCCAGGTTCACGGATTCGGAGTGGCCGTAGAACACGGGCACGCGCACCGTGGTGGCCGTGACCTTGATGGAGTCGTCGCCCATGATCTTGGCCGTCTCCTTGATCATCTTGATTTCCTCGAAGGTGTAGTCACCCAGGGAGAACACGTCGATCTGCGGCAGGCAGTTGAAGGCGATCTGGTGCGGGTAGACCTTCACCTCGGGGTCGATGCCGTTGAACATCTGGCGCACCTGGGTTTCCAGTTCGGTGATGGCCTTCTGGCCCGTGCCGGACACGGCCTGATAGGTGGAGACCACCACGCGCTTGATGGTGAAGGCGTCGTGCAGGGGCTTCAAAGCCACCACCATCTGGATGGTGGAGCAGTTGGGATTGGCGATGATGCCATTATGCCAGTCCACGTCGTCCGGGTTCACCTCGGGCACCACCAGCGGGCACTTGGGGTCCATGCGCCAGGCGCTGGAATTGTCCACCACCACGCAGCCGGACTTCACGGCATACGGGGCGAAAGTCTTCGACGTGGAGCCGCCGGCCGAAAACAGGGCCAGGTTCACGCCCTTGAAGCTGTCTTCCTTCATTTCGCGAACGGTGAGCTCGCCGCCCTTGAAGGGCACGGTGGTACCGGCCGAGCGCGAGGACGCCAGGGCGATCACCTCGTCGGCGGGAAAATTGCGGTCTTCCAGGGTCTTGAGCATTTCGCGGCCAACGGCCCCGGTGGCTCCGGCAACGGCAACGACGAGCTTGGACATTGTATTGGCTCCTTTTTGAGGGGAGGAGACGCCTGCGGCGGCCAGAGAGGGCGCTGCCCTCTCTGGACTCTCCCGCCAGGGAACTTCGTTCCCTGGACCCGTTATAGCTTCGCACTCCAGGGCGAAACAACGCTCTGGGGCGCGAAGCTACTCAAAAGTTTTTGAAGGAGAGTCCAGAGAGGAAACTTTTTTCAAAAAGTTTCCTCTCTGGCCGCCGGAGGCCTCTTCCGGCTGCATTAATCTTCTCTTAATCGAGCTTCAAACCTTTCACGATATCAAGGCAGGCCTGGGCCTTGTTGAGCGTGTACAGGTGCACTCCGGGCGCGCCACGCTCTATAAGGTCCCGGCACTGCTTTCGGGCATACTCTACGCCCACTTCCTTCACGGCGTCGGCCCCGCCCTTGTCGTTGGCGGCTTCCAGGCGGGAAAGGTAGTCCGCCGGGATGGTGGCCCCGCACAAGGAGAGGATGCGTTTGATGGAGGCCAGGTTCATGATCGGCAAAACGCCCGGCAGTATGGGCACGCCGATTCCCCTGGCCCTGCACCTCTCCACGAAACGGAAATAGTGGTCGTTGTCGAAGAAGAGCTGGGTGATGGCGAAGCTTCCGCCCTTCTCGACCTTGAGCTTCAGGTAGTCGATGTCCTTGTCCAGGCTATCGGCCTGGGGATGCTTTTCCGGATACCCGGCCACGCCGATGCACATGTCCGGATAGGCCTTGTGGATGAATCCGGCCAGGTCCGAGGCGTACTGGAAGGCCGCGTTCTCGGGCTTGAAATCGGGCTGACCCTGGGGAGGGTCGCCGCGAAGGGCCAGAACGTTGTCCACACCGGCGGCCACCAGGGCGTCCAGGAAGGAGCGCAGGTAGTCTTCGGAAGCCCCCACGCAGGTCAGGTGCGCCATGGGGTTCAAGCCGAAGTCGCGGGAGAAGCGCGTCACCAGCTCAAGGGTGTTGGACTGTGTGGAACCGCCAGCGCCGTAGGTGACGGACACGAAAAGCGGATCGAGGCTGGAGAGCTTGCCTACCTCGTAGAAGAAGGCGGGCCAGGCTTCCTTGTCCTTGGGGGGGAAGAACTCCAGGGAGATGAAACGCTTGCCCTGGGCCAGGAGATCATTGATGCGCAAGAAAGGCTCCGTGGGAGATGGGAGTCTACGGTAAAGGGCGCTTTACAGCGCCGACAGCTCCTTAACGATGTCCCGGTCCGCTTCCAGAAACGGCAGGTGCAGGGCCTCGGCAGGGGTGAGCCAACGAAGCCCCTGGCCTTCCAGAGGACGGGGAAGCCCTTTGAAATCACGGATATGAAAAAAAGACAAGCGCACGGTGAAATCGGGATACTCGTGAATTTTTTCCCGCCAGTACTCCACCCGCACGGCCTCCACGTCCAGCTCCTCGCGAAGCTCGCGAACCATGGCGCAGGCCGCGTCCTCCCCGGGCTCCACCTTGCCGCCAGGGAATTCCCAGAGCCCGGCATGGGCCTTGCCCTCGGGACGACGAACGCCCAGGTACCGGCCGTCCTGCCAGATGATGCCCGCCACAACGTGGATCATGCGCCCTCCCTGCTTGAACGGACGGCCTGCGGCGCGAGCAGCCGGGGAAAGGAGTCCGGGCGCGGGTGGATCATCACAGGGCCTCCCGGCGGGTTTCCAGGGCGGCTATCTCCTCTTCCAGGGTGCCAAGTTCCAGCACCAGAACGTCGCTCTTCTCTTTGAGCGCGTGGTACTCCTTGGAGAGTTCGGAGAATTTGGCGGCATCGGCGTAGGTGTCCGGATCGGCCATGACCTGCTCGACACCGGTCTGGCGGGTGAGCACGTCCTCAAGCTCGGCCTCGAGGGCGGCGTAGCGGTCCTTCTTGGGCTTTAATTCGCGCGAGAGGGCGTTTCGCTCCTCGGCCTGGCGGCGCTTCTCGGCCTGGCGGCTCTCGCGGGTCTCGGCCTTCACCTTGGGAGCGCAGGACACCTCGCAGGCGGCCTTGGCCTGATCCTTCAGGTGGCGCTCATAGGCCTCGTAACCGCCCAGGAACTCCGAAAGGCCGTCGTGCCCCACAGTCCAGACCACTTCGGCCGCCTCGGAAAGGAGGTAGCGGTCGTGGGCCACGAACAGGATGGTGCCTTCGTAATCCGAAAGGGCGTTGACCAGGGCCTCGCGGCTCTCCAGGTCCAGATGGTTGGTGGGTTCGTCCAGCACAAGAAAGTTGGCCCGGGCCAGGAACAGGCTGGCCAGAACCAGCCGGGACTTCTCTCCGCCCGAGAGGTCGCGCACGAAACGCTCGAAATAGCTCTCCCCAAGCATGAAAAGCCCGAGCACCGAACACAGCTCTTCGGTGGAGGCCTTGGGGTCAGACATGCGGCGGATCTCGGACATCACCGTCTCGTTGGGCCGCAAGATCTCTGTCTGGTGCTGGCTGAAATAGCCCATGCGCACCATGGAGCCCATCTTCACCCCGCCGCCGGTAGGCTTGAGCTCTCCGGTTATGCATTTGAGAAGCGTGGTCTTGCCCGCGCCGTTGGGCCCGGCCAGAGCCACCTTCTGCCCCCGGTACAGATTGAAGGTGAGTTTGGGCCATAAAGGTTTGCCGCCGGGAAAGGCGAATTCCAGCTCGGCGGCGGACAATATGTTTTTGTCTGCCCGGGCTGGTTGCGGCAGCTTGAAATCGAGCGTCTTGGCCTTGCGCTCGATGTTGGCGGTCACGGAGGAAAGCTCCTTCTGGAGCTTGTCCACGGCCTTCAACTTGCTCTGGGCCTGGCGCGCCTTGGTGGCCTTGGCCCCGAACCGGCTGACGAAGGCCATCTGGCGTCCGATGGCTCCGGCCAGCTGGGCGGCCTGGGCCTGTATCTGCTGCTGGGTCTGGGCACGCCACTCCACGAATTCGCTGAAACTGCCCGAGCGGACAGCTGGCTTGTCCCCCCCCAGGAAGAGCACCTGGGTGCCCACCCGGTCCAGGAAGATGCGGTCGTGGGCCACGAACACCAGGACGCCCGGGAAGCACAAGAGGTACTCCTCGAGCCATTCGACGGCCTCGATGTCCAGGTGGTTGGTGGGTTCGTCCAGCAAAAGGACGTCGGCCCCGGCAACCAGGACCCGGGCCAGCTTGGCCCTCTCCCGCCAGCCGCCGGAAAGGAGCCTAACAGGCCCCGGCCAGGCGTCGTCGGAAAAACCAAGCCCCGAGAGAATGGCCTTGGCCCTATGCTCCGGGTTGTAGCCCAGTGAGTGCTCCATTTCGGCCTGGCGCGTCGTGAGGGCCGCCAGGGCGTTCTCGTCGTGGGCTAGGTTGGCGTGTTCCCATTCGCGCCAGAATTCCTTCCAGGAGGGGAGCGCGCTCATCACCCAGGCCAAGAGCGGCTCGTCCAGATCCGACCCTGCCAGTTCCTGGGCCACATACCCCAGGCGCGCGCCAGCCGGAAGGATGACCCGCCCGGAATCGGGCTCGGCTTCTCCGGCCAGTAAACGCAAGAAGGTGGACTTGCCGCAGCCGTTGGGCCCGACCACGGCCAGACGCGTGCCGGCCACGGCTTCCAGGCTGAAGTGCGCGAGCAGGTCACGTCCGCCGAGCGACTTGGAAAGATTCTGAATGGTGATTTTGGACATAGCGGCAAATTGCGGGCGGAATATGCGCCCACCCAGAGCCCTTGTCAAACTCCGAAGCTTCAAAAATTATTCGTCTGGAATTCAGGTGGTTCGGTGCCGTTCGAGCGCCCGACAGCTTCAAATTTGTAACATTGGCATTGCGTGAAACCCTCCCCCTCTGCTACGGGTAAATCGACTTCGGCTACATATGTAAACTGACCTTGAACCGGCACCGCTGCTGAAAAAGAAGTATGACGCAAGCATGCCCCGCCACATCATAATCCTTGTTAGCGCTGTCCTTCTTCTGGCCGTCTGGGCCGTCGAAGACAAGACGCACTTTATGTCAAAAGGGTTTAGCAGCCTGTCACTTCTGCTCGCCCCTTCATCCACCGGCTCGAAGATAACCAAGAACGGCCCGCCTTCTCAGCGCGATCGCCAGTTCTCCCCTGTGGAGGCGCCCCCAGGCGATCCCCAGGAGATGTCCCCCTTCCAGTTCGCCGAGGTTCTCGGCCCGAATTTCAACAAGAACGACCTGCCGCGCACACAGGCTTTGTTCGAGAGAGTCCGCGTGGTGCTGCGTAACTTCATGCACCAGCCAACAATGCCACCTCGCCAGCAGGACACCTGGCCTTCGAATAGCGCGAACCAGCCGCAGAAGGGCCAACCCGTCGTGGCCGTTGCCGACAAGCATGGAACCTGGGGACATTTGGTGGCCATCATCCTGGCCAACGAAGTGCCGGAAAAGGCCGATGAACTCCACATAAAGGCAAAAGCCCTGGCTTCCGGTCCAGCCTTGGATATCCCTCTCCAGGGGGAACCCGAAAGAGCGGGCAGGATTGCCGCATCGCTCATCGCGTCGTTTCTGTTTCAGGAGAACGATTTCTTGAACGATTTCGAGAAATCCAAGCAGGAAACACGCCTGGCTCTCGGCTATCTCTAGTTCTTTCTTCATCCCACTTCCGCTCACGTTTTTTACGTGCGGTCCTCCTGGCTTTTGTCATTCCCCTGGCCCGCCACTCCCCTTGCTTCGCTCCTTGCGCCATAAAGCCAACCGCCAAGGCCCGCCTCTGCCAAGAGTTCCGGATGTGACAGCCACTGTCACGCAGGTCACCACGTTTGCCTTCCCGTGCCCCTTGCCGGGCCGGAAAACGTGCGAAAGTCAATTGACTTTGAAAGTCATTTTCAATAGTCAAAAACAGACCTGTGAAAGGAGACACCATGACACCAACACGGCGTAAGCTCTGGGAACATGAAGACTACCAATGCCCTATTCTGGGTACATGCCTGAGCATGACGGAGCTTAAAAAACTGGCCAGGAAACTGAGCGTCATCGTGACGCCGGCGGCAAGCGACTACGAACTGCACGGCTTTTTCGTGCGCGAGTGCAGACAGGAAAACTCAGTATCCACTTTCATCAACAAGTATCTGGACAAGAAATACCGCAAGGACATCCGCAACTTCGCCAAAGCCACGGATGAGACTTCGCTGGAAGCGATGTGGAAACACTCGGTGAGCATCGGAGACATCCCCGGCCCCTTCTGGGCACTGATGTCGCACCCGGCGGCTGAAATGGCGCTCCGGCACCGGGCATTCGGGGAAATCCACATGCTTTCGCACCTCATGGGCGCGGCCAACCGCGCGGACATAAAGCGTCTCGGCAAGCTTGAGAACCGGGTGAATGAATTGAGCCAGGCCCTGTTCAGGGTTCAGGCCGCACGGAGCACCCAAAAACTGGAGTGGACGGTGCGCATGAAAGAGATGGAGGACAAACTGGAGAACGAACGCACCGAGCGTCTGAAACTGCTCAGGCAGGTTCGCGAGGCCGCTCTGCCAAAAACCAGCCCCAGCGTGGCTCCGGATGCCCACCGGGAGCAGCTTGAGACCATGCAGAACGAATTGCGGAGACAGGCGGCCATCATCGAGGAATTGTACACGGAGAACACCCGGCTGCGCGAGCGTCTGGACGAGACGACCGCCGACCTGGAGCGCGCTGAAAAGGAACTCGTGCGGGTGATGCCCTGCGCCCAGGGCGGGGGTTGCACGGAGTCCGGTGAATGCCGCGAGGGCGGAACCTGCCAGCATGCCCAGTCTTCCGGCAACGGCGACTCGTACTCCTGCCCGGCCCTTTCGGGAAAAAACGTGCTCTACGTGGGCGGGCGCTGCAATCTTGTGCGTCATTACCGGGAGATGGTCGAACGCAAGGGATGCAGATTCCACCACCATGACGGGGGCGTGGAAAATTCTCCCTCGGAACTCTACGGCAAACTGTCCTCGGCGGACGTGGTGATCTGCCCGGTGGACTGCGTGAGCCATGAAGCGTGCCTTTCCGTGAAAAAAGCGTGCAAGCACTGCATGAAGCCGTTTCTCATGTTGCGCAGTTCCGGGCTTTCCGCCTTGGCCCGCTCGCTGGATCAGCTGGAGACAGGCGTGCAGTGAACCGGCCTGGAACTGCCCAGGATTTCTCATGAACTTAGAGGGCAAAGACACCGAGAGCGATCGATTGGTTTTACAAGGTGCGCGCACATGCTGTAGTGGCTTGAAAAACCCTGGAGGGTCGCCATGCGCTTCGTAAACCGCCCGCTTCTGCTCTTTCTCCTGCTTCTGCTGCCCCAGCAAGGCTTAGCCGGGGAAACGTTTTTCGTCACCCGTGAGCAGATAGACTTCTCCAGGCTGCTGGCTCCCCCGCCCGCTGTCGGCTCAGCGCACCAGCAACAGGAAATGGCTTACCTTCTGGAGTTGCAGAAAAACCGGACCCAGGCGCAGGAGGCCTTTGCCCAGGCCGACATGGAGCGGTCGGTGTTTCGTTTCGCGGACGTCCTGGGAGAGGCGTTCACGGCTGAAAAGCTGCCAAAAACCAAGGCCTTCTTTGACAAGGTGAAGAAGGACGGGGACTACCTCCTGGACCCGGCCAAGAAGCATTGGGACCGCCCCAGGCCGTACACTACCAACCCCGACATCCACCCCTGCGTGAGAAAACCGGAGAACACCTCCTATCCCAGCGGACATTCCACCTTCGGAACCCTCACGGCCATCGTTCTGGCCAACATGGTGCCGGAAAAGAACGCCCAGCTCTTTGCCCGCGCCGAGCTGTACCGGAAGAACAGGGAGATCGGCGGGGCGCACTACCCGAGCGATGTCGAGGCCGGGCGCATCTGCGGCACGGTCATCGCGGCCTTCATGCTCCAGAGCCCTGCCTTCCTGGAGGAGTTCGCCGTTGCCAAGGCCGAATTGCGAGGCGTTCTGGGACTCAAGTAGGAAGCATCGCACATGCGATCATCCAAAAGCCATCCCGGGATGGACTTTTAAATGAAAAAGGGCCGTCTGGCCCTTTGTCATTTTGCGTTCCGCTGAAAATCCGCTTGACCGGTGTGGCCAGATTCGCCCGCGCCGGTATTCGCCGACTGGCCGCCTCCCCGCTCAGCGGGCAGCCTGCCGGTTCCTGGTCTTGTATTTGGGGTCGATCACCTCTTCCAGCCTGTCCGTGGCCGTAGGGGGCGCAATGGAAAGCCGGGTGATCTCGTCGTACATTTCAGGGCTCATTTCGAACTCGGCGGCGGCCAGGGAATCCTCCAACTGGGCGAGGTTCCTGGCCCCGATGATCGGCGCGGTGACCGCCGGATGGGACTTGACCCAGCTTACGGCCAGGGTCACCGGGTGCATGCCCTGTTTGTTGGCATACTCCACGAACCGCTCGGAGACTTCGTAATAGACCGGGTCGCTGTAGCGGGTGTTGTACATCTTGTTTTCGACGATCCGCCCCTCATTCGGCAAGGCATCCTTCAAATACTTTCCGGTCAAAAGCCCTGCCGCCAGGGGATTGTACGGTATCACGCCCAGCTGTTCCTAAGCGGCCATGGGGAGTATCTCCACCTCGGCCTGGCGCTTCACCAGGTTGTACATGGGCTCGATACACTCGAACCTGGCAAGCCCCAGCATGCCCGATATCCCGAGCGCCTTGGCTATCTGCCAGGCGGCCCAGTTGCTGGCTCCGAGCGAGAGCACCTTCCCCTGGCGCACCAGGTCGTCCAGGGCCCGCAGCGATTCGTCCATGGGGGTCAGGGGATCGAAATGATGGATGAAGTAGAGGTCGATGCGGTCGGTATTTAGCCTGGCCAGGCTTTTGTCCACTTCGAGCATGATGTGGCGCCTGGACGCTCCCAGGGCGTTGACGTCCTTGCCCGCGAGCTGGGCGACCTTGGTGGTTATCACCAGGTCGTCCCGGCAGCCTGACATGAGCTTTCCCAGTATCTTTTCCGCCAGGCCGTCGCTGTAGACGTTGGCGCAATCGAAAAAATTGATGCCCACGTCCAGGCACCGGCGAAACATCCGGGCCGACTCCGCCTCGTCTGCTTCCTTGCCGAAGGTCATGGTTCCAAAGCAGAGCTCGGAAACAAGCACGCCCGTTCTTCCCAACGTCTTGTACTTCATACGGCCTTTCCCCATTCGGACTGATCGTGGAGAACCAGAGACAAGGGGCTTTCATTCAAGCCGCCCTTGCGCGGCATCTCGCTCATACGGGCGCCCCCGGCCAACCGAAGGCGCCCGTACGAACAGACGAGAATGCAATACTCATTTGTTGCAGGTTTGGCTTACAGCCCCTTGTCCGCCATGAGCTTGATGAGGTCCGCCACGCGGCAGGAGTAGCCCCACTCGTTGTCGTACCAGGCCACCACCTTTGCCAGGACCCCGTCCTGGACCATGCAGAATTCAGCCTCCACGATGCCCGAGCGAGGATCGCCCTTGAAGTCGGAAGAAACCAGCGGGTCCTCGCTGTAGCCCATGATGCCCTTGAGCGGGCCATCAGCCGCAGCCTTCAGGGTGGAGCGCAGGGTTTCTGTGTCCGTGGGCTTTTCCAGAATGGCCGAGAAGTCCACCACGGAAACCGCCGGGGTGGGCACGCGCAGGGAATAGCCGCTGAAGCGCCCCTTGAGTTCCGGAATCACCAGGGCCACGGCCTTGGCCGCACCCGTGGAGGTGGGAATGATGTTGCAGGCGGCGGCCCTGGCCCGGCGCAGGTCCTTGTGCGGCAAATCCAGAATGCGCTGGTCGTTGGTGTAGGAGTGGATGGTGCACATGGTGCCGCTTTTGATTCCGAAAGCGTTGTGCATCACCAGGGCCACGGGCGCCAGACAGTTGGTGGTGCAGGAGGCGTTGGAAATGATGTTGTGCGCGGCTGGGTCGTAGGCATCGCCGTTCACGCCCAGCACCACGGTGATGTCCTCGTCCTTGGCGGGCGCACTGATGATGACCTTCTTGGCTCCGGCTTCGCGGTGCATGTTGGCCTGGGGCCCGGCGCGGAAAATACCCGTGGATTCCACCACCACGTCCACCCCGGCCGCAGCCCAGGGGATGTTGCGCGGATCACGCTCCTTGGAGTTGGCCACCCGCCAGTCGCCGACCACCATGTCTTCGCCATCCGTGCTCACCCCCACGGACCAATGGCCGTAGTTGGTGTCGTAGGCCAGAAGATGGGCATTGGTGGCGGTGTCGAAGAGATCGTTGACCGCGACCACCTCCGCGATGTCGTGGTGGCGTTCGTACAGAGCCTTGAGGACCTGTCGGCCTATGCGGCCGAACCCGTTGATACCGACTTTAACTTTGTTCATGTCAGCTCCCTCAATCCTCGAAGGTTTGGTACTGGAAAGCGGTCAGCAGTTCGTAGTCGGACTTGAGAGCCTGATGAAGCCTGGCATTCTCAATGGCGATGGCCGAGAGGTTGGCCATGATGATCAGAAACTCCACCTCGGAGTCGCAGAAGGTGCGTTCCGTGCCTGAGTACACGCGCATAACGCCTATTATCTTGTTGTCCTCGATCTTTAAGGGCACCACCAGGATGGAGATGATGCCCTCGGTCTTGGCCGCTTCCTGGTATTGAAAGCGGGGATCGGTGGCCGCGTCCTTCACGTACACGGTCTTGCCCTGCAGGGCCTCCTTATCCAGCTTGCTTTTGGCCACCTCCACCTTGCCCTTGCGCAGATACCCCTTTGAAAGCCCGAAGGATGCTCCGGGAAGAAGGTTGTGCTTGGCCTTGTCCAACAGGCGCAGCGAACAGGCCTTGACCTCGAGGGCCTTTGCCGTTTGTTCCGCGATCTTGTTAAGCAGATCCATGGGTTCCAGACTGGAGTTGATTACCCGTACGGCTTCGTAAAGGCTACGGTAGTAGTTGCGTTCGCAGTCGCTCATTCGTGGCTCTCCTTGGGATTAAGCCAGTGTTGTACCGGTCCGCTTCACACGCGGCCCGAAACGGTCACAGCATGCTTCTGGTTCCAGATGTCCAACCGGGGGGAATTGACGTTTAGCCTCCCGGATGCGCCTTCCGGCTTGCCCTCAGGGTGCTTCAACGCCTGGGGTTAACAGCTTGATAATCCATAACCAATTCTAAAGTAAAATGTTTCCGTTCAAACTGCGTAAAAATATCCTGGCCATACCACCGGACAAAGAAAAAGGGGGCCGCGGGGCCCCCTTCAAATCGCATGCAATCGGCTGTTCTTACAGGCGTTCGGCCACCAGATCGCCCATCTTGACGCAACCAACCAAAGTTTTGCCGGGCTCCATGATGTCGCCGGTGCGGTAGCCTTCCTTGAGGATCATGGACACGGCGTTCTCGATGGCGTCCGCCTCGGCGGCCATGGAGAACTGGTAGCGGATCATCATGGCCACGGACAAAATGGTGGCCAAGGGGTTGGCCTTGTCCTGGCCGGCGATGTCCGGAGCGGAGCCGTGGATCGGCTCGTAGAGTCCCGGCCCGGAAGCGCCCAGTGAAGCCGAGGGCAGCATGCCGATGGACCCGGTGATGACCGCGGCCTCGTCCGAGAGGATGTCGCCGAAAAGGTTCTCGGTGACGATGGTGTCGAACTGGCCGGGGTTGCGCACCAGCTGCATGGCCGCGTTGTCCACGTACATGTGGGAGAGCTCGACGTCCGGATACTCCTTGGACACTTCGATGACCACCTCGCGCCACAGCTGGGACACGTCCAGCACGTTGGCCTTGTCCACGGAGCAGAGCTTCTTGCCGCGCTTGCGGGCGGTCTCGAAGCCTACCTTGGCGATGCGGCGGATTTCGGTCTCGGAATAGATCATGTTGTTGTAGGCCACGCGTTCGCCGCCGCGTACTTCCTGGCCCCTGGGCGTGCCGAAGTAGGCGCCGCCGGTGAGTTCCCGGATGACCATCACGTCAAGACCCTGGCCGATGATGTCCGGACGCAGGCAGCAGGCGGCCTTGAGCTCGGCGAAAAGCTTGGCCGGGCGCAGGTTGGCGAAAAGCCCCAGTTCCTTGCGGATGCCCAGAAGGCCGCGCTCGGGGCGGATGGACTTCTCAATGGTGTCCCACTTGGGGCCGCCCACCGCGCCCAGGAGCACGGCGTCCGCTTTCTTGCAGGCGTCCACCGTGGCTTTGGGCAGAGGGTTGTTTTCGGCGTCAATGGCCGCGCCGCCGATCAAATGATAGCTGGTCTTAAATTCGTGGCCGAACTTCTCCCCGATCTTGGCCAGGGTCTTCTCGGCCTGGACCATTATCTCCGGCCCGATGCCGTCGCCAGGCAGGATGACGATATTCTTGATCATCTTCTTCATCGCTCCTTCACGTCGCTTATAAAAATCTACGCAAACATTCTCAAAAAAACTATGCCTCGTTATCGACAACCATGATGCAGGCAATGTTCGAATACGGAATGAACACACCGGCCAGAGAGATTCCATTGACCATGACGTCTATGATGATGTCATCGTCATCACAGACATAGTCAATCTCGTGAATCAGGGTAATCTCCAGCAGATCGTCATCTTCAATGAACAGTCCAAGATGCTCCGAAATACGATCCTGCATGATCTTGTCTGTTTCCGGCTTGTATTTCCAGCCAACGCGGATCGTTTTCATGGAAGTTTCTCCTGAACCTGCGTTTCACATGCTTGTCAGAAAAAAGGCCACCCTCGCGGGCGGCCTTTGGCTGTCCACTGTCGCTTACTTCTGGCGATCCTTCACGTAATTGACCAAGCCGCCCTTATCCAGAATCTCCTGCATGAAGGCAGGCACCGGAGCGGTCTTGATGGTCTCCTTGCTGGTCAGGTTCTTGATGAGGCCCTTGTCGGCGTCGATCTCGAGCTCGTCGCCGTCGTTTATCTTGGCCGCGTCGTCGCCCACTTCCAGGAGGATGAGCCCCATGTTGAAACTGTTGCGGTAGAAGATGCGGGCGAAGCTGTGGGCCACCACCACCGGGATTCCGGCGCCCAGAATGGCCAGCGGCGCGTGCTCGCGCGAGCTGCCGCAGCCGAAGTTCTCTCCGGCCACGATGATGTCGCCCTTCTTGACCCGTCCCACCCAACCGGCTTCCAGGCCTTCCATGCAGTTCTTGCCCAGTTCCTCGGTGTCCGTGGTCACCAGGAAGCGGGCCGGGATGATGGCGTCCGTATCGATATGAGCGCCGACTTTATGCGCGCGTCCCTTGTACATGATCGTTATCCTCTTACAGCTTGCCCGGATGGCGGATTTCGCCCGCGACAGCCGAAGCGGCGGCCACGGCCGGGTTGGACAGGTACACCTCGCTCTCCAGGGAGCCCATGCGGCCCTTGAAGTTGCGGTTGGTGGTGGCGATGGAACGCTCTCCGGCGGCCAGGATGCCCATGTGGCCTCCCAGGCAGGGGCCGCAGGTGGGCGGGCCCACGATGCACCCGGACTCCATGAAGATTTCCAGCAGGCCTTCCTTGAGCGCCTGCTTCCATATGGTGGGCGTGGCGGGCAGCACGATGCAGCGCACGTGCTTGGCCACCTTTTTGCCCTTGAGCACCTTGGCGGCCTCGCGCATGTCCTCGATCCTGCCGTTGGTGCAGGAGCCGATGATGGACTGGTCGATGCGGATGCCCTTGCACTCGTCCACGGGTTTCACGTTGTCGGGCAGGTGCGGGCAGGCCACGCGGGGGGTGAGTTTGGAGCAGTCGATGACCACCTCGCGCTCGTAGTGGGCGCCCTCGTCGGCGTGGACTTCCTTGTCCCCGGTGCGGCCAGCGGCCTTGGCATAGGCCAGGGCCTTGGCGTCGGCCGGGAAGATGCCCACCTTTCCGCCCGCCTCGATGGCCATGTTGGACATGGACAGGCGCTGCTCGATGGAGAGCTGGTCCACCACGGGGCCGGTGAACTCCAGGGCCTTGTACAGAGCCCCGGACACGCCGATCATGCCGATGAGCTCAAGGATCAGGTCCTTGCCCACCACCCACTCGGGCAGCTTGCCGTCCAGCACCACGCGGATGGTGGGGGGCACCTTGAACCAGGTTTCGCCAAGCACCATGGCTCCGGCGATGTCCGTGGAGCCCATGCCCGTGGCGAAAGCGCCCAGGCCGCCGTAGGTGCAGGTGTGCGAATCCGCTCCGACCACCACGTCGCCAGGGCCCACCAGGCCGATCTCGGGCAGCAGGGCGTGCTCCACGCCGCAGTCGCCGCCTTCGTAATAGTGGGTGACGTTCATGAGCTTGGCGAACTCGCGGACCACCTTCACCTGTTCGGCGGAGTCGATGTCCTTGTTGGGGGTGAAGTGGTCGCAGACCAGGGCGATCTTGTCCTTGTCGAAGACCTTGGTGGCGCCCATCTTGGTGAAGCTCTTGATGGCCAAGGGGGCGGTGATATCATTGGCCAGGACGAGGTCCACCCGGCAGCGGACGATCTGTCCGTCCTGGGTGATGGTCTCGTCCGTGTGGCTCTGCAGGATTTTCTGAGCTAAAGTCTGGCGCATTCCCTCTCTTCCTCCTTTTTGGCCAACCGGTTGAGGGCGTTGACGAAGGCCTTGGCGCTGGCGACGATGACGTCAGCGTCAGAACCACGGCCCACGGACTTGTGTCCGCCCTCCTCCAGACGCACGGTCACCTCGGCCTGGGCGTCGGTGCCGCCGGTGACTGCGTTGACCGCGTACTGCTTGAGCACGGGGCTGCGGCCCGTGAGTTGGCTTATGGTGTTGAACACGGCGTCGATTGGTCCGACGCCGAAACTCGAAAGCTTCTTCTCCTCGCCGTCGATCTCCATGACCAATGCGGCCATGGGCTGCATGGCCAGGTTGCCCGAGAGCACGGTGAGGAACTTGAATTTGTACTTGTCCGGCAGGCGGTAGATCTCTTCCAGAACCAGGGCCTCCACGTCCTCGGAGAAGATGTGCTTCTTCTTGTCGGCCAGGTTCTTCACGGCCTCGGTCATCTGGGTGACCTGCTCCTCGGTGAGGGCAAACCCCAGTTCCTCCAGGCGCGCCTTCACGGCGTTGCGCCCGGAATGCTTGCCGAGCACCATCTCGTTGCCTGCCCGGCCCACGGACTGCGGGGTCATGATCTCGTAGGTCTCGGCGCACTTGAGCACACCGGCCTGGTGTATGCCGGACTCGTGGGCAAAGGCGTTGCCGCCGATGATGGGCTTGTAGGGCGGGATGGGCTGGCCGATGATCATGGAGAGCAGGCGCGAGGAGGGATAGATCTGCTCGCCCTTGATGCCGGTCTCCAGGTTGTAGTAGCAGGCCCTGGTTTTAAGGGCCATGACCACTTCCTCGATGGAGGCGTTGCCGGCGCGCTCGCCGATGCCGCACAAGGTCACCTCGGCCTGGCGGGCTCCTGCGGACAGGGCGGCCAAAGTGTTGGCGGCGGCCAGGCCCAGGTCGTTGTGGCAGTGCACGCTGAAGATGGCCTTCCCCGCGTTGGGCACGGTTTTTATAAGAAACGAGATGAGCTCGTAGAACTCCTGCGGCTGGGCATAGCCCACCGTGTCCGGGATGTTTATGGTGGTGGCCCCGCAGGCGATGGCCTTTTCCACGGCCACGGCCAGAAACGGCCGTTCGGACCGGGAGGCGTCCTCGCAGGAGAACTCTACATTGGGCGTAAGCTTCACCGCGAAGCTCACGGCCTTCTCTATCATGTCCAGGACCTGCTCGGGGGTCTTGTTCAGCTTGTGCTGCATGTGCAGGGGCGAGGTGGCCAGGAAAGTGTGGATGCGCGGATTGCGCGCCTCCTTGATGGCCTCGAAGGCCCTGGTGATGTCGGACTCCAGGGCGCGGCACAGGCCGGCCACCTGGACGTCCTTGACGGTGCGGGCGATGGCCCTGACCGACTGGAAATCACCCTCGCTGGCTGCGGGGAACCCCGCCTCGATCACGTCCACCCCGAGCTTTTCCAGCTGCTGCGCCAGGCGGATTTTCTCCTCCTGGTTCATGGTAGCGCCGGGGGACTGCTCGCCGTCGCGCAGGGTGGTGTCGAAAATGACGACACGCTCTGACATGGTCTTCCTCCGCTTGGAATGGAACAAAGTGGGGGTCAATGACCGGACACGCCTAGTTAGCCGAGACGCTTCCGGTTGACAATTGCCTAAATCGCAAAAAAGAGGGGTGCAGTTATGATGAGAGCTCTTCGGAGGGCTCTCGTAGCGCGGCGCGGCGGGGCAGAATCACATACGTGTAGACGATGCCGGAGAGGATGTATCCGGCAAAGATCACGAATCCAAGCAGCTTGGGCTGGGAAGCCACCAGGACGAAGAACAGTATGGCCGTGACCATCATGGAGAAGGGATGGGCCTTAATGAGCCCATACTCCTTGAAGGACGCGTAGCGCACCCGGCTCACCATCAAGAAGGACAAGACGTACACCATCCCAAGGCAGACCTTGGGCATGTAGGCCTGCCACTGCACGGGCAGGTACTGGGCGAAGAGGTAGAAAGTGGCCACGGTGCACGCCTGGGCTGGAATGGGCAGCCCCAGGAAAAATTTCTTGTTGCTGGATTTGGTGATCACGTTGAAGCGCGCCAGCCTGAGCGCTCCGCAGGCCACCAGCAGAAACGAAGCCATGAGCCCCAGGTGGCCGAACTGGGCCAACTCCCACTGGTAGACCATGATGGCTGGCGAAACGCCGAAGGCCACCAGGTCGCACAGGGAGTCGAACTGCACGCCGAAATCGGAGCTGGTGTTGGTCATGCGGGCCACCTGGCCGTCGAGCCCATCCAGGACGCAGCTGACCAGGATGGCCACGGCGCAGTTCTCGAACTGCCCGGAGATGGCCCAGAGAATACCCAGGAAGCCTGAAAAAAGGCTGCCGGTGGTGATCAGGTTGGGGAGGATGTACACTCCCCGCGCTGGCGGTTTGCGTTCAGGCTTATCCATATAGTGTGTGCAACCGGAATGATCCGGCTGGGCAAATGCTAGTCTATTTCATGTGAAGGTCAAGTGACAAAAGCGTCGGGATCGTCACACGCGTCTGGCGATCACCGTCTGCCCGGCGGCGGTCCTGTCGCCCACGGCAACGGCGGGCTCATACCCGGCAGGCAGGTACACGTCCACGCGCGAGCCGAACTTGATCATGCCGTAGCGCTGGCCGCGGGCCAGCTTGTCGCCCGCTTCGGCCCAGGGGATGATGCGCCGCGCGATGAGCCCGGCGATCTGCACCATGGTCCAGGTGGAACCGCCCTCGTCGGTCAGCTGCACGCCAAGGCGCTCGTTGTCCTCGGAGGCCTTGTCGAAGCTGGCGTTTATGAACTTGCCTTCCCAGTAGCGCATGGCGCTCACCGTGCCCTCCACGCAGGCCCGGTTCACATGGACGTTGAACACGTTCATGAAGATGCACACCACGGTCCGGGTTTCGCCGCTTAGGGGGTCCACGGCCGGGCAGACCTTGATGACCTTGCCGTCCGCCGGGGCCACGGCCAGGCCCGGTTCGCAGGGGGTGAACCGTTCAGGATCGCGGAAAAAATTCACGAGCAAAGCCAGGACCACAAGGCCAAGCACTGCCGGAACCGGCCAGCCGAGCAGCGCGAAGACGAGGGTGGCGGCCCCGGCAAGAATGATGGAAGGCCAGCCTTCGGGCGTCAGCGAAATGTATGGTCTACGCATCTTAATCCTTGTTGGTGAGAGCTATCGGGCACAGCCGCGCCATGTCCGCCTCGAAGCCTTCCCGGTTCGTGTAGAGCACGGCGTGCATGCCAAGGTCGCGGGCGCGCTCCACATTGCCTGGGTTGTCGTCCACGAACAGAGTCCGCTCCGGTGAAAGCTTCAGTTCTTGCAGGGCCAGTGAAAAAAAAGCCGGCTCCTGCTTGGTCATGGCGTGGTCGAAGCTGTTGAACACTTTGTCGAAATGCCTTGAAAAAGCGTGCCTTTCATCGAGAAGCCTGAGCCAGTCGGTCTGGTCCGAAAGGATGGCGGTCACCACGCCGAACTCGCGGAGCCTGTCGGCGAACCGGCGCATGAAGGGCCGCACCACGAAGAGCGACAGAATGTCCTCGCGCCAGCGGTTTTCATCGCCCTCTATGCCGGTGCGTGCCTTGAAGAGCTTCCAGAAGTCGCCCTCAAGGCAGCGGCCGTATACGTAACCGCTGTCCCACACGGCCTCAAGCCCCACCCGCCAGATCTCGCCCGGGTCCCGGCCGGCGGCGCTGGCGATGGCCTTCACGCCAGCGGCGAACCCTTCCTCGGCAACTACTCCGCCGAAATCCAGAAGCGCCGCATCGAACTGACAATTGCGCATCACGCTGTTTCACATTCCTCGGAAATGAAGTAAAGATTGGGCCAGTACCGCTTTCCACTAGCCTTTGCAAGGAGACCACATGGCATTTCTCCCGGTGCCCCAGGACCGCCTGCAGCAGTTCAAGGAACTGCTCGGCCTCTCCACCTCTCAAGATAATCCGCTGGCGAAATGGGCTCCTGTTTTCTTGCCCAAGGCGGCCGAACTGGCGGGCCGCGTCGAGGACTTCGTGCGCTCCAGGCCCCAGCTGCGCATCATCCTGGAGAACCAGCCGGCCGGCAAGCTCAACAAGAACTGGCGCAGCTGGCACACCCTCATATTCACCGCGGGCGTGGGCGAGGACTTCATGAACCACGTCTGGATAAGCGGCCAGGCGCACGTGATCCACAACGTGGACCACCGCTACGTGAACCTGGCCTACAACATCGCCAGGGCCTTCCTGCACCAGACGGCCATGGACAGTTTGGCTCTGGAAGAACAGCCCCTGGCCATCACCTCCATCGACCGGGCCGTGGACTTCTCCCTGCTGGTGGAGACCGACGCCTTCGTGACCTACGCCACCCAATGCGAACTGGAAGTCATCCAGGGGATTTCGCACCAGGTCCGCAATCCCGTTTCCATCATCGGCGGCAGCGCCCGCAGGCTGATGCGCCTGCACCCCGAGGACGACGCCAGCCGGGAAACCGCCGAGGTCATCCTTTCCGAGGCTATCCGGCTGGAGCACATGGCCAAGAACGTGAACGCCTATGTGGACATCACCCAGCATCAGGCGGCCTTCCAGCGCGCGGAGCTCGCCGCGCTCATCGAACGCGCGGCCGCCAAGGTTCAGCCCGCAAGTCCGGTGCCCGCTTCCGCCTTCCAGGTGTTTCTCTCGCCCGAGGCCAAGGTGTTATCAGGCGACCCGACAGAGCTGTGCATCCTCTTCGCCTGCCTTCTGGAAAACGCCTTCCAGTACGCCGACCCGAGCGAACCCAACGTGAACGTCACCTCCATGCCAAGCCCCACCCAGGCCGGCTTCGCAGTTATCACCATCATCAACAACGGGGTGAGCTTCGACCAGGACAAGATGGGCCAGGCATTCAGCCCTTTCCATTCCTCTCAGGCCACGGCCACCGGCTTCGGCCTTCCCATGGCCAGGGTTATCGCCAGCAAGTACTTCGGGAACATCACCCTGGCTCCGCTGGAAGGACACGGCACCCGCTGCGTGGTGACCCTGCCTCTGTACCACGACCTCAAGCATCAGGAATAAAACCATGGACAGCCCCTTACGCATTGGCGTGAGCGCCTGCCTGCTCGGCCAGCCCGTCCGGTTCGACGGAGGCCACAAGCACGACCGATGGATCACCGGCGAACTCGGCAAGCATGTGGAGTTCGTGCCGGTGTGCCCGGAAGTGGAAGCCGGGTTCGGGGTTCCGCGCGAGGCCATGCGTCTTGTCGGAGATCCGGACGCACCCAGGCTTGTCACCGTCCGTTCCGGGCGGGACATGACCGCCCCGATGGAGAGCTGGGCCGCCAGGCGGGCCGAGGAACTGGCCAGGGAAAACCTGTGCGGGTTCATCTTCAAGAGCAAGTCGCCCTCGTCGGGCATGACCCGGGTGAAGGTCTACTCCGAAAAAGGGGGCATGCCCGCGCACAAGGGCGTCGGGCTTTTCGCCAAGGCCTTCATGCGCCGCTTCCCGTCGCTGCCTGTCGAGGAAGACGGCAGGCTGTGCGACGCCAAGCTGCGCGAGAATTTCATCGAACGCATCTTCGTTCTGCGATCCTGGAGAAAGGTGCTGGAGAACTGCCGGGAGAACGCCTCCGCCCCACAAGCCAAGGACGACACTCCGGCCTGTTCCAACGGATCGCGCCCGGCAAAAGCCGTCATGGAGTTCCACGCCCGCCACAAGCTGCTCATCATGGCGCACAGTCCGGGCCACACGAAGCTTCTGGGGCAGCTGGTCGCCCATTCCAAGTCCGCCCCTGTGGGCGAGCTTACGGCCAGGTATGAATCCCTGCTCCTTGAGGCTTTGGCGAAACCGGCCACCGTGGCCCGCAACGTGAACGTGTTGCAGCACATGGCCGGCTACTTCCGCAAACTTGTCAGCCAGGACGAACGCCATGAGCTGGCGGAAGTCATCGAGGCTTACCGGACGGGCCTCACGCCGCTCATCGTGCCCATCACGCTCATAGGCCACCATGTCAGAAAACACGCTGTGGACTATCTGGCCGGCCAGGCCTACTTGAAGCCCCATCCCCTGGAATTAAAGCTCAGGAACTACTTCTGAAGCGGCGCCTCATAAGTACAACGCAAAAAAAGAAAGCCGGAGGGATGTTCCCCCGGCTTTCAATTCTTTCATCCCGCTGGTCGCTTACGGCGCGATCTTCAAGAGATACGCCTTGGACGGATCCAGGTATTTCCCGGCCACTTCGGTGATCTGCGCTCCCGTAAGGATACGGACGCGCGACAATATCTCTCGCTCGAAGTCCAGAGGATAGCCCATGGCCAGGTTCTGGGACGCTTCCTGGCTTCTGCTGCCAAGGCTCTGGCGCTCCTGGTAGTAGTCGCCTTCCAGGGAGCTCTTGGCTCTGTTGATCAAGGCGTCTTCCAGACCCTTCGAGGCCAGTTCGGCGGCCACCCGCTTGAATCCGTCCATTGCCTGGGCCTCCTTGTCCGGGGTGGTGCCTATGTAGAAGGCCAGAAACCCGGTGTTCGGGGACTGCCAGAGAAACGCGGTGACGGAATAGCCCAGGCCCTGCTTGTCGCGAAGGTCCTGGAACAGAAGGCCGCCCTGGCCGGCCAGCGCTGTTTTCAAGACCTCCAGCGCCGGGGTGTCGGAACTGAGCTTGCCCGGCAAGGGGAAAATCCAGAACAGATGGGTCTGGTTCCGTTCGGCAAGGGTCAGGCTCATGTCGTGCTTTGCAGACCAGGCCGGAGCGGGAAACCCCGGAGCGATGGCGGCCGGCCCGGCGGCAAGCTTGGAGGCCAGATCGAGCACGGCCTTGCGATCGAACACGCCGCACACGGCCAGTACCCAGGGCATGGCTCGCTGCTTTTCCCAGAAGGCGCGCGCGTTGCCCGGCGTGAAGGCGGCCACTTCCTCGGGCAGCCCGGCCCGGAAATACCCGTAGGTGCTCCCGGGATACAGGAAGGGAAACAGATGCCTGAAAGCCAGACTGGTGGGGCGGTCGCTGGCTTCGGCTATCTGGGCCAGCTGCATCTTCTTGGCGCGGTCCACCTCGGCCTGGGCAAAGGCGGGTTCGCCGACAACTTCCGCCAGAAGATTCAGGATGTCCTTGGAGAAGCGCTCAGGGTACCTGGCGCTTATGGAGAACGTGTCCCGGCTGGAAGATGCCGCTATAGAGGAAGCCCGGTCCTCCAGATAGGCGTTCAGTGCCGGTGCGCTCCGCTTTTGTGTGGACCGGGTGAGGGCCTTGGCCGTCAGTTCGCCCAGCCCTTGCTGTTCGGGAGTGAGGAGCCCATCGCCCCCCCTGTAGGTAAGGTTCACCGAAGCGTACGGCATGGTCGGGTCCGCCAGGAGCACCACGGTGCGCCCGCCTCCCAGGTCCACCACTTCGGGGGTCTGGGACGCTCCCCCGGCTTGCTTGGCGGCCTGGGCCACGGCCGGCTGTGGCCAGCCGCCCTTGAGTTCGGCCAGCATCGTTTCCGCGGCGGCGTCCGCGCCGGCCTGGTCGACTCCCGGCATGAGCAGGGACAGGCTCGCGTTGCCGGGCTTCAGATACGCATCCAGAAGCCCCTGGAGCTCCGCGGCGTCCGTGTGGCGAACGTTGTAGAGAGCATTGGCTTCGCCTTCCAGGCCGAAGCCGAAGAACTGATAGTAGGCCAGTTTGGTGGCCAGGCCACGCAGCGTTTCCTTGGCCCGGAAAAGCTGGTCCTCGATGTTCAACTTGGACCGCTCCAACTCCTCGGGGCCGAAGGTCTTGGCAGTAAGCCCGGCCAGTTCCTTGACCAGCGCCCCCCAGAAGGCCTGGACCTTGTCCTGGTCGAGCGTGGCCTCGATGCTGAACATGCCGCCGCGTTCAAGCGTGATGGCGGAGACGTCCAGGCTGTCGGCCAGCTGCTCTTCGTACACGAACTTGCGATAGAGCGTGGACGTTTTGCCGCCGCCCAAGAGGTCGGAGAGGACTTCCAGGGGGACGTCCTTGGCCGAGTGCATGCCCGGGACAGCGAAGTCCAAACGCAGGTAGCACTTGTTCCAGTTGCCTCCTGCCGCCTTGGCCGAAGGACCGGCCGTGTTCGCCGGCAGGTCCTGGATGTCCGGGGGAATCACCGGGCGGTCGTTACTCAGCCCCCCGAAAACGGCCACCGCTTCCTTGTAGACGTCCTGCGCGTTCACGTCGCCCACAACCACCAGAAGCATGGACTGGGGCTGATAGAGGCGCTTGATGTACGCCCGCATGTCTTCAGGTGTGACAGCGTTCACGGTTTCCCGGAAACCGATGATCGGGTGTTTGTAAGGTATAGAATGCCACACCTGCCCCTGGCTCATCTGGAACAGGCGTTGCCCCGGCTCGTCCTGGCCCCGCTCCAGTTCGGAGATGACGACTTTCTTCTCCTGCTCGAGTTCGGCCGGGTCGAACTTCGCCCCGAAGATCATATCCTGGAGCACGTCCAGGCCGAGCTTCCAGCTGGCGCTGGGCAGATCGGCCATATACTGCGTGTAGTCGAAACTGGTGGCGGCGTTGGTGTCGCCGCCGGCGCTTTCGATGGCGCTGGCCACTCCGCCCTTGGGGCGCTTGGCCGTGCTGTTGAACACCATGTGCTCCAGAAGGTGGCTTATGCCCTCCTGCCCCTTGGCTTCGTACGCGGACCCCGCCCTGACGTAGAGGCGTTCGGCCACCAATGGGAAACGTTTGTCTTCCAGCACCAGCACCGTAAGGCCGTTGGGAAGCTTGGCCAGAAGACGCCCGTCCTTTACCGGAATCCCATCCTGCTTCGCCTGGCTTTGCTGGACACCGGCAGGGGCGTTGGCGGCCGTTTCCGTGCGCGGCGGCCCTTGCTGAACCCGGACATGGTAGAGGTAGCCCGCAACGAGAGCGGCGGCCAAGAGGATGTATCCAAACAACTTACGCGTCATGATTCCAACCTTATGTTTTGGACATACCACACGATTCCCGCGCGAAATGGCGGGCCGGGCGTCCTGTCTAATTAGTCATCCTTTTCGATCAGGCTAGGGCGTGGGAGGAAAAACCATGCGAGCGGTCATACGCCTCACTGGGATGTCCGGATAAACAGGCTCTCCATCTTCTTCTGGGTGGACGCGAGAATCTGTTCCATCTGGTCGGGCTGGCGCATGAAGGCCGCGAAAGAACCCAGCCCTATGTCGGCCGCCTGGGGCGGGGTGGCCAGATCGTAATTGAACGCCCAGTTCGGTGTTTCCTGGACACAGAGCAATATCCTCTGTCTGAGACCGCTGTAGAACGTCCGGGGGACCTGCACATTGGGAGCAAGCGCTCCCGAGCCCCTGCTCATCTCCATCTGCGGTTGTGCTCCCGAAAAGAAGGACAAGGCCTTTTTGCTGGCCACGGCGCCGTCCGCTCTGGATGCGACAAACACGTCAATCGGCCCAAGCGCGGTTGGCGGCACTCCCTTCTCAATCTCCGGAAACGGGAAGAAATCAAAACCGGTCTCCTCGTCCCATTTGAGCTGCCCGGTGTAGAGCCCGATGATCCAGGTGCCCATGAGCGTCATGGCCGCCTTCCCGTCGCGGACCTGGGCGGCGGCTCCGGCCCAATCGGTCTTCTCCGGTGCCGCATTGAAATATCCATGTTGCAGGAGATCACGCCACAACGTGAAAGCCCTTTGAACCTGCGGATCTGTGAACGAGGCCTGCCCGTTCACCAGCGCTTGGCGGTAGGCGGGGCCCGCGGTGCGCAGCAAGAGATAGTCAAACCAGAATTGCGCGGGCCACAATTCGCGAGAGCCGATAGCCACAGGGGTGATTCCTGCCAGTTTTATGCGGGCGCAAACCTCGAGAAAGTCCTTCCAGTTTGCCGGGACTTTCAACCCCAAGGCTTCGAAGATGCTTTTGTTATAGAAAAATCCCACCACGTGTTGCGTCACGGGCACGGCGTATTTGTGCCCGTTATACGTGCAGGCTTCGGCGACCGAAGGTGAAAACCGCGAGTCGAGTCCGGAGGCGGACCAGACGTCGTCTAAGTTTTCCAAATAGCCGGAATCCACCAGGGACTGAACCCGGGCACCCGCCCAATACGAAAAGACGTCAGGAGCCTTGCCGCTGTGCAGCATCCCTTTGATGCCCACCTTGAAGGACTCGTGCTCCATCCCTGAAGCCGATACTTTGTCAGCGGGATTCTGCTGGTTGTAGGCGGCTACCAAGGCATCTATGCCGCCACTCATGGCACCGGTCCAATAGTGAACCAGGCTCACCGGGGCTGCTGGTTCCACGGCCTCACCGCGACCGGGCCCGAGAACAAAAAACACGGCGAACAAGAAGGGGAGAACCGCCACGCCGCGTGCAAAAAACCGCCCGATCCCGGCACTCCTCATCGCCACCTCACATTCATAAGACATGTACCACCCTTGCCAGTACCCCGATAAACCCTAGTGACCGCAGTGGCGCATACGGACCGGCGAGAAATACCGGCCAGCCGTACCAGCTGGGTTTCTCTTCCAGCTGGCAATCTAACACAGCAAAACGGGAATGCAAGCGAAAGACTCCCGCATCATACGTTCGGCAGGTGCTCGCCGCACACAACTTTCAGCCCCCCCTTTCGCTGCGCGGCCTCTAAAAAACTTTCTTATCTTCGTATCTTGATTTTTCCCATTGCATCATCTACCCATTCGATAGAGAATCAGTTTATACAGTACACTTTTACTTCGCCACATTTATCGTACCATGAAGAACAGAAGGCCTTCCGTCCCCCTCATAATAAATCTCAGCCTCATTGCTGTGACGACAGCAGTTCTTGTAACTTTTGGATTTGTCGATTTCACACAACAGCGCGACAAAAGGTTCCAAGACCTTCAAACAGACCTCGCGACCATAACGGAGCAGCTTGGTTCAAGCCTTGCGCTGCCATTCTGGAACTTTCAAGACGATCAAGCCATAAAGATCGTCGAGAACGCCATGCGGGACAAGTATGTCGCGGCGATAGTCGCCAGAGATACCATTACGCAACGTGTTGTTGTCGCAAGAATGCGAACGGCTGACGGCACTCTGGAACATGCTGAATTACCCTTTGCCACAGATGACTTGATACACAGACAGGGAAACATCACTTTTAATTCTCGCGATATCGGCCTTGTCGATGTCTATGTCACCCCACAATACGTCCGTCTTGCCCTTAAAGAGACATTGTTTCGTCTGGTGTTAAGCATTGCGCTGGTCAACGCGATAATGGTCTTACTGCTTTATTTCATTCTCAGCCGCAATGTCATGCTCCCATTGAAAGCGGTGGAAACATATGCGCTTACCGTGAGTTCCGAAGAATACGCCGATGCCAGCGTGCCGCATGGAAAATTTCTCCAGGAAATCGGGAATCTGCGCGATTCCATCGTCATCATGGTGGAAAAGCTCCGGCATAGGTATGAGGAACTGAAGCAATCCCAAATCGGACTGGCCGAAGCCGAAGCAAGATACCGCAATCTCTACGAAAATGCCCTGGCAGGCATATTCAGATGCACTCCTGACGGACGTTTTTTGTCAGCGAACTCCGCCATGGCCAGCATTCTTGGCGTGGAGCCGCCCCTTACTGTAATCGACAGCGCCACTGATTTTTTCGGCAAGGTCCTCATCGACGATCCCGAGAGAAAAGAGTTCATCTATCTCCTGGATATTTACGGCGAAGTCTCCAAATTCCTGGTGCACTTCAGGCGTTCGGACGGAGACGTCAGGATCGGAACCCTCCACGCCAGGACCGTCACCGACGATAAGGGCGTCCCCCTGCACATAGACGGCATGCTCGAGGACATAACTGAACGCACCCGTGCCGAGGCGTTACTGCTCGATGCGCACGAGTTCATCCAGAACATCCTGGACTCCATGCCCTCCATGGTCATCGGCATCGACGACGCCATGCGCATCACCCATTTCAACAGGACCACGGAGACCTCCACCGGCGTGGGACATGGCCACCTGCTCGGCATGACGCTGACCGAAGTGCTCCCCCGGCTGTCTTCCCAGGCCGAGGCCATACGATCGGCCCTTCAAGAGGGCGTTCCGGTATCCTTGCCGAACCAGCCCTACATCCTGGACGAACAGATCCGCCAGGAGAACATACTGATATTTCCCATTGTCCGGGAGGGCGTGCGCGGCGCGGTCATCCGCCTTGACGACGTGACGGACCAGGCACGCATGGAAGAACTGATCCTGCAGACCGAGAAGATGATGTCGCTCGGTGGCCTGGCAGCGGGCATGGCCCACGAGATCAACAATCCTCTGGCGGGCATCCTTCAAAGCGTCCAGAACATCACCCGCAGGGTTTCTCCCGGCTTCAAGGCCAATGTACAGGCCGCGGAGGAGTCAGGCTGCCCCTTGGACTCGATACGCAGCTACATGGAAAAGCGAGAAATTTTCGATTTCCTGTCCGGCATCAAAGACGCCGGAGAGCGGGCCGCCAAGATCGTCAACAACATGCTGAGCTTCACGCGCAGCGCATCGCTCCAGTCCACCCCCACCCGGCTCGACGAACTCCTGGATAAAAGTGTCGAGCTGGCCTCAACCGACTACGACATCAAGAAGAAATACGATTTCAAGCGGATACGCATAGAGAAGGATTACCCTTCAGAGGTCCTCACGGTCCCCTGCGTTCCCATGGAGATCGAACAGGTGGTCATCAACCTCCTGCGTAACGCCGCCCAAGCCATGGCCTCGCACCCGAATCCGCCCTCGGACCCGCGCATAGTCTTAAGGCTTCGCCCAGAGGGGAAAATGGCGGTCATCGAGGTTGACGACAATGGGCCCGGCATTGCGGAAAAAGACAGGCGAAAAGTTTTCGAGCCCTTCTACACCACCAAGAAGCCGGGCGAAGGCACCGGGCTTGGACTTTCCGTTTCCTATTTCATCATCACCCGAAACCACGGCGGGACCATCCGGGTCGAGTCCGAACCAGGAAAGGGCGCCAAGTTCATCATTACGCTGCCCATGCTTTCCGGAACGAAACCAGACGGTGCCGACACCTCGCAACCGGCCTGATCATTCGCGCTTCCTGATCATTTTCAAGAGCCATCTGAAAACACTGTTCGATGAGAAATCCCACACAGATTATTCTAAGCGTTTGCTTCCTTGCCTTGCCCCTCTTTGTTTTCCAAGGCTTGGCCATGGCCACTTCCGTAAAGCTCATGCCCCTGACCGAGGAGCTCCCGCCGTTCAACTTCATGACCCAGGACGGCGCCCGGGGTATATCCACCGACATTCTCCGGCTCATGATCGAGCATTCCGGCCTTGAGGACCAGACCGAAGAGATACAGGTGCAACCCTGGGCCAGGGCGTACAACACAGTTCGCAACAAACCCTGCACCATGCTTTTTTCCGTAACCCGCACCCCGGAAAGAGATCCGCTCTTTAAATGGGTCGGCCCCATCATTTCCAACCGCAACTCGCTCATTGCCCGCAAGGACAAACACATCCGCCTCCATTCCGTGGAAGACGCACAGAAACACACACTGGGCGCCATTCGCGATTACGCGCCAACCCAGCTTCTCCTCTCAGGAGGCTACCCCGCGGACAAGATCGAAACCACTCCGGATGCGAAATCAAATCTTATCAAACTGGAGAAAGGGCGGATCGACCTCTTCGTCTACAATGAGGTCGCGTTCCAATGGATGGTGGCAAAGCATGGATTGAACAAGAACGACTTCGAAACGGTCTTCGTTCTCCATGAGGGACAACTCTACTACGCTTTCAACAAAGACACCCCTGACAGCATCATAGCAAAACTGCAAAGCGCCCTGGACTCGTTGAAGAAATCCGGAGATGTACAACGCGTTATCGACGCTTATCTCAAGTAGCCAGCACAGCAGACACATTCCAGCCTTCACGGCCTTTAAGACCCAGAGCCAGCACGGCCAAGCCGGAAATTTTCTTACATATGTCCCTGTGAGATTATTTAGGGTATCATTTCCTTCATCGCACATGAACAACCGGATTTGAGCTTTCAAATCACGCGGCCCGCAAAATCTTTGCCGCAACGCCCAGGGAGAATACGTTCCTGATGAGAAAGGCCACGCTGCTTGCCCTTGCCGTTCTTCTCCTGCCTGCGCTCCTGGCCCTTTTCCCCGGGCGGGCCAAGGCCGCACCCGACAAGTTCGTCATCCTGACCGAGGAACTCCCGCCGTTCAACTTCAAGACCCAGGACGGGGTCCGAGGAATATCCACCGATATACTCCTGCGCATGGTAGCCTTTGCCGGCCTCAAGGGCCACATGGGGGACATCCAGATACAGCCCTGGGCCAGGGCGTACGATACCGTTCGCAACAAACCGGGCACGCTGCTCTATTCCGTTGCCCGCACGAAGGAGAGGGAGGACCTGTTCAAATGGGTCGGCCCGATAATTTCGGTCCGCAGCTCCCTTATCGCCCGAAAGGACCGAAGAATAAGCCTGCAGACCCTTGATGATGCCCAGAAGTATTCACTCGGGGTAATCCGCAAATATCCAACTACGCAATTCCTGCTCGCAGCCGGCTACCCCGCCGAAAAGATCGAGACCGCCCCGGATGCCAAGGCGAACCTTATGAAACTGCAAACCGGACGAATCGATCTTTTCGCCTACAACGACATGGCATTCGAGTGGATGATAACGGAATTGGGCCTGGATAAAGATGATTTCGAAGCGGTGTACCCCCTGTATGATGTGCAGTTCTATTATGCCATCAACAAGGACACGCCGGACGAACTGGTCTCGAAGCTTCAGGAGTCACTTGATACACTGAAAAAGACTGGCGAAGTTCAGCGGATAATAGACGAGTATCTGAAGTAGAAAGCCTCTAAACGCCCTGCGGGCATCCGTGGCGTTCGGGGAGAGAAGACTAGTGTCTCAGGCGAAGATCTGCCTGAGCTTGGTCAATGTGAAGTCTTTCAGGGACATCCCGTCGTTCACCGCCCCTACCAGTTTCAGGGGGCTCGTGTAGCGGTTGTCGCTCCAGGAGAAAGTCAGGGCCAGCTCCGACGGGGAACGCTCGGAAATGGAGACCAGAAGCGGCCTGATGTCCACTGTCCTGGCTCCCCTTTTGGTCACCGAGAACCAGGGGAAATGGTCCTTGGCCATGAGTTCCCGCCACTGGGCCATGCGCCGCGCCGTTTCGTCCGCAGGAAGCAGATAGCTTAAGAGAAATTCCTCGGCTACCGGCTGGGACACCTTCTTGCCCATTCCCAACTCGTCCACCTTGAGCACGCCAAGCCCGTCCGGCAGCGCCGCGTCCAGCCTGGACGCAATATCTCCAGTACTAGCGAACTTGCGCAAAAAGAGCGCGAACCACTCTTCGCGGCTCTCCACTCCCACGGGCAAGGCCCAGCCGAAGGTGATCAAGGGCATGGGATGGTATCCGGCGGAAAAGGACGGCTTGAGCCCGGAGCGGCGCAGGGCCCGTTCCAGCACATTGTTCAGCTCCAGCTGGCTTAAGTAGGCGGCGGGACCGGTTTTCGAAAACCACACCCGGTAATGGCCGGCCTTATGGGTCAGTTCCTCGCGGGATTTGGGCGGTGCGTTGAGTGGGGTTCCACCGGAAGAAGCCGAAGCCTTTCCATTTTCCAGGCCAGAGTCCGGGCCTTCCGGCTCGGCCATGGCCGCCTTCCACTCGGGCACGGAGAGGTTCACCCTGGGCCGGATTCCGGGGGTATGGAGCTCAGGCGCCTTGCACAGCTCCGAACACGCTCCACACTGCATGCACGCGCCGAAGCGGCAGTCCGGGGTGTTTTTTTCTTTCAGTGCGCGTTCGCGCTCCAAGAGCAGATACGCCTTGGAAACGCCGCAGCTCAAATGGTCCCAGGGCAAGGCCGCCGCCGTGTCGCGTTCTTCGAGATACGGGTGCGGATCAACCCCGCACTCCTCGAAGGCCTGCATCCAGGGAGCAAGATCGAGCATGTCCACCCAACTGGCGAACAGGGCGCCCAGGCGGTAGGCCCGTTCGACCACGGGCGCAAGAGCCCTGTCGCCCCGGGAAAACACGCCTTCAAGCCAGCTCATGCCCGGCTCGTGCCAACGCACGGTGATTTTCTTGTACGCCGCCAGTTTGGACCGGATGATGCCAAGGCGGCGCTCGGTCTCTTCCCGGCCTATCTGGGCGTCCCACTGGAACGGCGTATGGGGCTTGGGCACGAAGGTGGACACGGAAACCGTCACCTGGAGCCGCTTGGCCCCCTGGGGAGCGCACCGGAGCACCTTGACTGCCAGGTCGGCAATGGCCTCCAGGTCTTCATCCGTCTCCGTGGGCAGGCCCATCATGAAATAGAGCTTGATGGACTGCCAGCCCGAGGCGAAAAGCCGGGTGGCGTGGTCCAGTATGTCCTCTTCGGTGATGCCCTTGTTGATGACGGCGCGAAGCCTGGCGCTTCCTGCCTCCGGAGCCACCGTGGCCCCGGTTCGGCGCAGTCTGGACATGAGCGAAAGCATGCGCGGGGTGAGCGTTCCGGCGCGAAGCGACGGCAGGCTGATGGCCACCTGGTCGGACAGGCAGCGGGCCGCGGACTGCTCGAAAAGGCTCTCCAGGGCGGAAAAATCTCCGGAAGAAAGCGAGAGGAACGACAATTCCTCGTAGCCCGAGGCCGAAAGCCCGGCGTCGGCCAGTTCGGTAAGCTTGGTAAGGCTCCTCTCACGCACCGGGCGGTAGATCATGCCTGCCTGGCAGAACCTGCAGCCGCGCGTGCAGCCGCGAGCGATCTCAAGGCTCAGCCGGTCGTGGATGGCCTGGCCGCAGCTCACAGCGGGCAGAAGCGGGAACGGGGCGTCGTCAAGGTCTGCCACTATGGCCTTTTCCACCCGGTCGTACCCCGGGACCAGCGGAATGAGCCGACCAGGAGCCTTACTCTCCACTTCAAAGAACGAGGGGACATAGACGCCGGGAACGTCTTTGAGCGTAAGCAGCAGCTCCCGGCGCGAAAGCTTGTCGCGCTTGGCCTGGGCCACTCTTTCAAGCACGCGGGGCAGGGCCTCCTCGCCGTCGCCCAGGACCATGGCGTCCAGAAACGGGGCCAGAGGTTCAGCGTTGAAGCAGCAGCCCCCACCGGCCAGCACCAACGGGTGGGACTGGTCCCTGTCCGCCGCATGAAGCGGCAGGCCGGCCAGGTCGAGCATGAAGAGAACGTTGGTGTAGCAGAGCTCGTGGGTAAGATGAAAAGCCACGGCGTCCATCTCTGCAAGCGGCGTGTCGGACTCCAGGGTGCACAGCGCGGCGTCGTGCTCGCGCATCACCTCGGCGGCTTCCTTGGTAGGGGCGTAGACCCGCTCGGCCCAGAATTCGTCCCGGCGGTTCACGGCCTCGGCCAGAATCTTCTGCCCAAGGTAGCTCATTCCCACTTCGTAGAGATCGGGAAAAGCGAGAGCCACGCGGGCCGAGACCCTCTCCGGGTTCTTGCGGACCGCGCCCCACTCGGCCCCGGCGTAATGGCTGGGCTTTGGCAGAAGACGCAGGATGTTGCGCATGGAAAAAAATGGACCGGCCGCACCTTGAGCGCGGCCGGTCCTTTGTTTACGTGTATCGTTATTTCAGGATGAGCCCGGAGCCGCCCTTGCCAGCGGGGGCCATCCGGTTGAGCGCGCTCAAGTCGCGGGCGGAGGAGATGGTCAGGTTCGAGGTGGCCTCGAGATACTTGTTCTTGAGCTCCTCGGGGAAGGTCTTGAACGTGTAGAGGATGTGCTCGGGCTTTATCTCGCCGCCGATCTCGGTCTCGAAGGGATAGCCGAAGGGCAGAAGAACCATCTGCACGCCCTGCTGGGTGGGCACGGTCTGGAGGATGGCCACTTCCTTCAAGCCCTGGGTGGCTTCGTCGAACTTTCCGAGAACGGTCTCGCCGTTTATAATCTTCACCAGGCGGATGTCGTAAGGCATATGGGGACTCCTTTGGAGGATCGGTTCGCGTAAAGGCAGGTTAAGTCGGGGTTAGTTATGTTCGCTTACCTGCGCTGTCAAGGCTGTTAGGACTGCGAGGCGTATTTGGGCAAAGCAAGCACCCGGTCATAGGCCTCAGCCGCGACCTGGGCCGCGCTCTCCCAGCTGAAACTCGCCGCCCGTGCCAGGCCAGCCTCACGAAGCGAAGCTCGAAGCGAACCGTCCCCTTCCAGCCTGGCCATGGCGGCCGCGATGGCTCCAGTATCCAGCGGATCGACCAGAATCGCCGCGTCCCCGGCCACCTCGGGCAGGCTGGACACATTGGACGTTATCACCGGTGCGCCCAGGCTCATGGCCTCAAGCACCGGCAGCCCGAACCCCTCAAAGAGCGACGGATACACGAAGCCCAGGCAGTTGGCATAGAGCCAGGCCAGCTCCTCGTCGTCCACGTAGCCCGTCAATTTCACCCGGGAGGCCACGCCCAGCTCGCTCACCATCCTGGCCATGTCGTCCATCAACCAGCCGCGCCCCCCGGCCAGCACCAACTGCCGCTTTCCGGGCAGAGCGGCCAGGGCCTCGAACAGGGCTTTCTGGTTCTTCCTGGGCTCTATGGTGCCCACGCACAGCCAGTACTCCCCGGGCGTCACCCCGCGCAGGCGCTTGGGAGCGCGCCGGGGGCTCTGCTCGCCAAAGCGGCTGGCCAGATGCATCACGGCCGTGCGCTCGCGCGGATAGTGCGGATAGATCCGCAGGAAATGTTCAAGCGTCGCCTGGGAGATGGACAGCATGAAATCGGCGCGCAGGCTGGCCCCGAACACGCCCTCCAGGCAGCCCACCCGGTTCTGCTCGGTGGTCCACTGGGGGTTCTCCATGAAGGAGAGGTCGTAGAGGGTGTAGACCAGCCGGGCCTTATGAAGCCCCGTTGGACAAAAGAAATTATTGGAATGAACGATGTCCGGGTTGCCGAGCCTGGCCTCGAAGTCCGCCGGGGGCTTTCGCCAGAAGGTCTTGCTCTTTTCGAACCAGCGAAACGTGGGGCCTAGCGTGCAGCCCGAGCCGGGGCATGAACACGCCTTGGGGTTGGGCTCCCAGTAGAGGTCGCCGAAATGCGGATAGAACACGAACCGGGTGCCGCGCGTGGCCAGGGCGTTCACCAAGCCATGGGCCAGATAGCCGCATCCGGCCTTGCCCGCGCCGGTCTGGCTGACGTCGAAGCCTATAAGCATGGGGGGAGGCCTCCGGCGGCCAGAGAGGGCGCCGCCCTCTCTGGACTCTCCGGCCAGGGAACTTCGTTCCCTGGACCCGTTACCGCTTCGCGTTCATCGCGGGTTTCCCGCTGATGAACGCGAAGCCCATTGAAAGTTTTTGAAGGAGAGCCCAGAGAGGAAACTTTTTTGGGAAAGTTTCCTCTCTGGCCGCCGGAGGCTTCTCCGAAATACATTCTTACATCCAGCCCTTCACGGTCCGCCACAGCCCACCGGAAATCCCCCGGTTCCACCATAGGCTCGCGCCGAGCGACGCCGCCGCGATAAGCACCGTGGTGTACTTCTTGGCCGGGTCAAAGCCCAGCTTGTCGCGCAGGAGCGTGTGCGCCCAGTTGCACAACCATTTGTCCGGCACATAGCCCAGGGTTGAGGCCATCATGTTGTTTATTTCCGAATGCACCTGGAGGCGCTGGCCCAGGGTTTTGGTGTCCGGGTAGAACCTCGATCCGGCCAGTTTCACGGGCAGATAGTCGAAACGGGCTCCGGCCAGTCCCAGGCGCAGCCAGAACTCATAGTCCATGGAGTAGCGCAGGGTAACATCCGGCAGCCCCCAGCGTCCGATCACCCGACGGCGGAAAAAAAGGGCTGGCTGGCAGATGAAGCACACCTCTTCCAGCCGGTCCAGGTCGAACGGCTCGACCGGATAGTCCTCGATGAACAGGTCGTTCACGTCGATGTGGTCGGCCTGGCCGTACACCACGTCGCACTCGGGGTTGGCTTCGAAGTAATCTAAAACGGCCTTGAAGGCGCCGGGATAGTACACGTCATCTGAGTTGAGCCAGCCGATGATTTCGCCGGTGGTCACGGCGATGCCCTTGTTCAGGGCGTCGGTCTGGCCCCTGTCGCTCTCGGACACGAAGTGCAGGCGGCCTTCATAGGGTTTGACCACGTCGGCTGTCTCGTCGCAGCTGCCGCCGTCCATGACCACGTACTCCACGGGCACTCCCTGGGAGAGCACGGATTCAACTGTGCGGCTGATGAAGCGCCCCTGGTTGAACGACGGGGTGACTACGGAGAGCGTAAGCATTAGGACCCCCCAAGAAAATCGTGATTTTCTCTGCCCGCAAGCGAGAGTTTCAGGCATTTGAGCCCTGGCACCACATCATGGCCGGCTGGAACATCGAAGACGATTTCCAGGCAGCCGCCATACGGGCTGGCCAGACGCTTGAGGGCGAACGTTGCTCCGTTGGCCAAGAGGGCCTTGGGCCCCAGGAGCTTGCCGTTCAGATAGGCCTCGTAGGCGACGGGCGCGTCCCCCTCGTTGCGGAAATGGGCCTCGATCCATTGCCTGCCCGAAGCCGGGCCGAATGCCGCGAAGACCCGGCCGGAGACCGAATCTCGGGAAACGCCCTCGCAGGCGCAGCTTTGCGAGCCGAGCCCGCGCATGGCCTCGTCCAAAAGGTTCAGGTAGGCCTGGGCCATGTCCTGCGGCCCGCCCAGGGAGGCGGCACGGGCCTTGCCCTTGACCGCCAGTTCGGCCCGCAGGTCCGGCTGCGTGGCGATGCGGGCGATGGCCGAGGCCACGTCCTCCGGCTTTCTCGGATCGAAATAGAGGGCCGCGTCGCCGCCCACCTCGGGCAGGCTGGTGACATTGGAACACAATACCGGCACCCCAAGGTGCATGGCCTCGGCCACGGGCATGCCGTATCCCTCGAAAAGCGACGGGAAGATAAGGGCCAGAGATCCCGTGGTGAGCGCCGCCAGGTCCTCGTCGGACACGTAGCCGGTAAACAGCACCTTCTCCCCGAGCCCCATGGACTGCGCCGCAAGCCTCAGTTCGGGCGCCAGGCCGGTGTCCGCGCCGGTGAACACCAGCTTGAGCGCCAGGTCAGCATGGGCCTTGGCGAAGAGGCCGAAGGCCGTGAGCAGAACGGCGTGGTTCTTGTGCGGCCAGAAGTTGGCCGGGAAAATAAGGTACCCCTGCCGGGCGAGGCCTAAACGCTTAAGGACCGCCGCCACCTCATGGTCCGAAGGCTCGCTCAAGCGCTCGGGCAGGCAGATGTGCACGGTGCGTACCTTCTCCGGGGGCAGGTTTCCGTATTCGAGCACGGTCTGGCGCACGAAGTCCGAGATGCAGGCCAGCCGGGCCGAACGCCTGGCCGCCAGCTGGAAGGTCTGGTCGCGACCGCGCGCCTCGGCGTCGGAGAAGAACTGCGGGTAATAGTGGTACTGCAGGTCGTAGATGATGGACACCAGGGGGATGTCCTGGTGCTGGAAATAGGGGCGCGTGAACGGGCAGAACCAGGCGTCTATGGGCCTGCCCAGGAGCTTGCGCGGCGGTTTCAGCTGCCACTTCTTATCCGCCGGAATCACCTTGAGCGTATTGGTTTCGTATTCCTTGAGCTCGGGCAGGGTTTCCGGGTTGGCGGCCAGCACGAAGGCCCAGTCCGGAGCCATGGACGCCATGGTTTCCAGAAGATTCAGGGTGAACACCTTGGCTCCGCCGTTGGCCCCGCCGGGCAGAAGCGGCAGAAGGTCCACGGCAATGAGCGGGTTCTGGCCCGGCCTGCGGTCCACGGCCAAAGCCGGGGTAAGCCTGCGCAAGGCCCGCCAGCCCAGGTCCCACCAGCGCCAGAGCTTGGGACTAAGCATGAGCATCCGCTCAAAGAGCGCCGGCAGCGGCGCCTCGGCCTTGAACCCGGAGGAGATGTCGCGGATGACCGCCTTAAGATCTTCGTTCTTCATTGTATGCGCCCATTCGATGCGGTCGTTTCAGCCCAGACTGCGAGTCGTCACTTCGGGGAATCACCTTCGGCGGGAAGAAAGGCCATCCGGGCCGAGCTTGGCAGGTTGGCCACGCCGTGGTGGGTGAGCTGCACCGGGGATGTGTCCGCGCTCCGGAAGGTGACGGCCAGGCTGCCCGCGTTGGAGAGGATGGAAAGGATAGTGTTTTTCGAATCGAGCTCCGGGTGGGTCATCTCGGCGCGTCGGGAGAAATCCTGGGCGGACATGGTGGTGAGCCCCGCGCCGAAGGTGTATTCGCCCACGGCCAGGTCGAGCTTCACCTCGAAAACGAAACGCAGCAGGGACCCGGCCGGAACGTACTCGGGCACCCGGCAGTCGAACTGCAGGGTGTTCTTTCCGAAAACGATCACGCCCTTGTCGCTAATAAGCTCCACCCCGGCCACGGGCACTTCCATGTCCGCGTTCACCCGGTACTCCACGTAAAAGAGCGCCGTGTCGCCCTGTTCGAAGGCCCGGCCCGGCAGACCCTGGCAGTCCATCACGGCCAGGCGCACGCACTCGGCCATGCCCGATTCGGCCCGCCCGGCCGAAGAGATGTCGACAAAGGCATCGTCACCGGGCCAATGGTCGTCCTGGCCGAACCCTTCAATGGCCGTGGCGGGGGCGGCCAGGGAACACGAACCCGAGGCGCCCGGGGAGGCAGAAAGCATGTAGAGCTTCACCGCGTCCATGGAGGGCCCCAAAAACTTCACCTGGCCGCGTTCCAGATACAGGGCTCGGGAGCAGAACTGGGCCACGTCGTTCATGGCGTGGGAGACGAGCACCACGGCCACGCCCTTGTCCATGAGGCTCTGGAGCCTGGCGTAGCACTTCTGGCGGAAGAACACGTCACCCACGGCCAGGGCCTCGTCCACGATGAGGATCTCGGGTTCCAGGCAGATGGTCACGGCAAAGGCCAGGCGCAGAAACATGCCCGAGGAGTAGGTGCGCACGGGTTGGTCGATATGCACCCCGATGTCCGCGAAGGCCAGGATGTCGTCCATGCGCTCTTCGGCCACCTTGCGGGGCACGCCAAGCACTGCGGCGTTGATGAACACGTTCTGTCGGCCGGTGAAGTCCGGTTTGAACCCGCTGCCAAGCTCCAGAAGGGCGGCCACGCGCTCAGGGGTTTCCACGCGCCCGGCCGTGGGCGAAAGCACCCCGGCCATGATCTGCAAGAGCGTGGACTTGCCCGCGCCGTTTCGGCCGATGATGCCGAAGGCCTCGCCGGGTTCGATGGTGAAGGAGACGTCCCTGAGCGCCCAGTGTTCCTTGTAGTACTTACGCCCGCCCACGGCCAGGAGCTGGCGCAAACGGTCCTGGGGCCGCTTGTACAGGTTGTAGACCTTGCTCACGCCCTCAACTGAAACCAGGGGGCTAGAGGACATCCGCGAACACCTTCTTTAACTGCATGAACCAGGCAAACCCCAAGAGCATGAAAACCAGGGCAAAGAGGGTCACCAGCCCCAGGGCGGTCCAGTCCGGAGCCTGGCCCCATAACAGGGTGCGCCGGAAATGCTCGATGACAACGTGCAACGGGTTGGCCGCCAGGATGGGCTGGTAGCGCTCGGGCACGGCCGAAAGTGGATAGACGATGGGGGTCAGGAAGAAATAGAGTTGCATGAAGGCCGTGATGATATGCCCCACGTCCTTGGCGGCCACGCCCACCGGAGCCAGCCACAGTCCGAGCCCGGACGCGAAAAGCACCAGGGGGACATAGCCCAGGGGGGCCAGCATGGCTGTCTCAGGCAGACCGGCGCCCGTGAAGATCCTGACCGCGCAGACAAGGCCCAGGGACAGAAGCGATTGCGCCGACAGGGCCAAGGCCACGCTGACCGGCAGCACCTCCAGCGGGAAGACCACCTTTTTCACGAAGTTCACGTTCTCGGCCATGACCGTGGCCCCGCGCGCCGCCGCCCCGGACACCACCTCGAAGCAGGCCAGGCCGGTAAGCAGCGACAGGGCGAATTCAAGAACACCGCCCGTGCCCGACCCGCTCCAGGAGGTCTTGAACACGGCTGAAAACACGAAGGTGTAGACCCCCAGGGTGACAAGCGGAGTCACCAGGCTCCAGAGCATTCCAAGCTGCGTGCCCTGGTAGCGGCCCGAGAATTCCAGACGCGTGAATTCGCTCAACAGCTCGCGCCGCCTGAAGAAATGCGCGAAGACCCCGGCCGGTGAGGCCAGGCTCGCGCTTGCGCGCAGGGTGGATGCGAGCCCCGCCGGGGGCTGTGCCAGTATGACTTTACGCATGAACTGACTTGCCTATTCCACAAATTTGGCGCATGTCAACGCGCCGGAGCCCCCCGCATGCCCAAGGTACTGCGCGTCGGCATAGACGCAAGCCCTCTGGCCTATCCCTACAGAACCGGCATCGGCCGATACCTGGAATGCATCCTGCCGCAGCTGGTGGAGGCATCGCAAGGCCAGGCCGCGTTCACCCTTTTCGCCGGGAACCCGTTGGTGAACCCCGTGGCCCTGGCCCTCGTCGAGCAGGGCAAGGCCAGGGCCGTAACGGCCAAGTTCCCCTCGCTCTACGCCTGGCAGCAGACCGGGATGTTCCTGCAGCGGCTCGCCCACCCCCAGGACGTCTTTTTCTCACCGGACGGCCTTTTCCCGCCCATGCTTCCCGGCAAGGCCGTGGGCATGTACCACGACGTGCTCTGGGACGCCTATCCGAACACCCTGGCCTGGCACATCCGAACCGTGTTCCGGCTTCGCCACAAGGCGGGACTAAAAAGGGCTAACAGGGCCATCACCGGAACCAGGGCCTCCAAGAACGAGATGCTGCGTGTATTCGGCAAAGTAGCCGAGAAACTGGAAGTGCTGCCCAGCTACGGCGTGGACATGGCCCATTTCCGTCCGCCCCGCGAGGATGAGGGGCATCAGGCCGAGGACTTCCGCGCCCGCCTGAACCTCAAGGAAGATTTCCTGCTCACCGCCGGGAACCTGCAGCCCCACAAAAATTTGTCCGTGGTTCCCCGGGCCCTGGAAATACTCCTGCAGCAGGGACGGGACATCCCCCTTCTGGCCGTGGCCGGTTTCGGGGACCAGGAGGCCCTCAAGGCCTCCCTGCCCGAGGGATTCCCGGAAGAGAAGGTACGGTGCCTGGGCTACCTGCCCGAGGCCGACTTGTGCCAGGCCTACCGCCTGGCCCTGGCCTACGTTTTCCCCTCGCTCTACGAGGGGTTCGGCCTTCCCGTGGTGGAGGCCCAGTCCAGCGGCGCCCCAGTGATCTACGCCGACGCCACCAGCCTGCCTGAAGTGGCCGGCGACGCGGGCATCGCCTTCTTCCCCGACTCCCCGGAGGACCTGGCCGTGAAGATAGCCAGCGTGCTGGACGATGTGGACCTGCGCAAGCAGATGGTGGCCAGGGGGTTCGTGCAGTCGGCCAAGTACCGCTGGGACCGGGCCGGAGAAACCCTGTGGCGCTGCTTAAGCGAAACAGCCGGGGATTGACCGTGGCCGCGCTTCCCAGCATCACCATCGTCACGCCTTCCTACAACCAGGCCCCGTTCCTTACGCGCAACTTAAAAAGCGTGGCCGGGCAGGAAGGGGTCAGCGTGGAGCACATCCTGCTCGACGGCGGCTCGGACGACGGCACGGTCAACGTGATCCGCGCCCAAGGCTCGCACCTGGCCTATTGGCGAAGCGAGAAGGACGCGGGGCAGACCGCCGCGCTTATTGAGGGATTTTCGCGGGCCAGCGGTCAGATTCTGGGCTGGATAAACTCCGACGACTACCTCTGGGACAAACAATCGCTGCTACGGGTGGCCGAGGCCTTCGCCGCCAACCCGGACGCGGCCATGGTCACCGGGGACACCGTGCTCGTAACCCACGACGAGACTCCGGTGATGATGGACATGGTGCTTAACCCCAGCGCCAGGCAGATGCGCCACAACATGGCCGTTCCCCAGCAGTCCACCTTCTGGCGGGCCGACGTGTACAAGGCCGTTGGCGGCATCGACCCGAATTTCAAATACTGCATGGACTTCGACCTGTTCCAGCGCATGAGCCAGGGCCGAAGAATGGTGCGCATTCCGCACATCGTGGCCGCGTTCAGGCTCCAGCCCGCCTCCAAGACCGCCACCTGGGGCGACGTGTTCCGCCGCGAGGTAGCCATCTGCCAGACCCGCTTCGGCCGGGGGATTCTGCATTACCTGGCCGTGAAGGCCGTGACCATGGAGATCCGCCTGGGCTCCGCCCTGGCCGAACTGGCGGCGGTACTCTCGCTTCGTGGCCTGCCCTGCCTGGCCAACGCCCGCTGGGAGCCCTGCCGGGCATACGTCCGCAAGAAGTTCGGGCTTCAGTTCTAGCTTCTCTGCCCTATAAATGCTCCCGCCCGCATAAATCCGCCTGTACACGGGTTCCCTCTTCCCCCCGAAGCCCGGCGCGGTTATACCCCCGCCCATGCGCATCGCAATCAGCTGCCGCAGCCTGGAATACGCCTCGGGCGGCGTGAAGGAATACCTGGTCAGCCTACTGAGCGAGCTTCTTCGCTTAGACACCACAAACACCTACGTGCTGTTCCACTCCCAGGTGCAGTACTTCGGCTCCTTCCCCGGGGCCGAGGAAGTGTCTCTGTACTCTTCGAACCGCTTGATTTTCGACTGGCTCAAACTGCCCGGCGCGCTTGCCGCCCACGGCATCGACGTGGCCTTCTTCCCCTCCTCCAACATGCCGCCGCGCGTGCCCTGCAAGGCCGTTGCCGCCATGATGGACCTGGGCTACTTCCATGGCCGCTACCGCATGTACAAGCTCGCGGACACCCTCTACATGAAGCGGGCCATGGCCTACACCGCGCGCCGGGCGGACAGGCTCCTGGCCATCTCCGAACACACCAAGAAGGACCTGACCGGCATCCTGGGGGTTCCTCCAGAGAAAGTTACCGTCACCCACCTGGCCGCGGACGATCTGTACCGCACGCCAGTGGCGGACGAAGAGATCCTGCGCTTTCGCAAGCGCCACGGGCTTTTGCGCCCGTATTTTCTCTACACGGGCAACATCTCGCCCCGCAAAAATCTTAAGCTCCTGCTTGAGGCCTTCGCCCAGGTGAAGGACCGCGTGGACGCGGACCTGGTGGTCACGGGCGGGCTCTCCTGGAGCGACTCCTGGACCAAATGGGTGCGCGGGCTTGGCATCGAGGACCGGGTGCGCCGGTTGGGCTATGTGGAGCGCCAGGACATGCCCGTGCTCTACGCCTCGGCCATGTCGTACGTTTTCCCGTCGCTCTTCGAAGGGTTCGGCCTGCCTGTGCTTGAAGCCCAGGCCGTGGGTGTTCCCGTCATCTGCTCCAACGCCACCAGCCTGCCCGAGGTGGCCGGGGACAGCGCCCTGATGGTGGACCCGGCCGATGCGGACGGACTGGCCCGAGCGCTCGAACAGGTGGCGAACGACGTCGGGCTCAGGCAAAGATTGTCGGACAAGGGGCGCGAAAACGTGCGGCGCTTCTCCTGGCGGGAAACGGCCCAAAAGACTCTCGAGGTCTTTGAACAGGCGTACAAGGCGTGATCTGACTTCTCGTGCGGGCAGCTTTCGCCCGGGCCTGCAATTGATCCCTCTCGTCCCGCCCATTTCGGGCCACGATCGCCTCTTTCTGACAATCTTGCCAATTGCCGTGCATGCGGGTAATCATCCCCCCTCACTTCCACGGTAAGGAGCGGGTTCGCGGCATGGCCCATCTGGTGTTCGAGGATGTTTCCGTACAATTCGGAGGGCTCCAGGCCCTTTTCGAAGTGAGCTTCGAGCTTAAGCCCGGCGAGATACTGGGCCTTATAGGCCCCAATGGCGCGGGCAAGACCACGGTGTTCAACGTCATCACCGGGGTGTACCAGGTCAGCGCCGGGCGGGCCGCCTACGACGACACGCCCATCCAGGGCGTTCCCCCGCACAAAATCCTGCGCATGGGCCTGGCCCGCACCTTCCAGAACATCCGCCTGTTCCAGAACATGACCTCGCTTGAGAACGTCATGATCGCCCAGCACGGGCGCACCAAGGCCGGAGTGGTGGGAGCTGTTCTTCGCCTGGCCTCGCAGCGGGCCGAAGAGGCCCGCATCCGCGACAAGGCCCGCTGGGCGCTCGACTTCATGGGACTTCTGGACCTGGCCGACGAAGAGGCGCGCAACCTGCCCTACGGCCTGCAGCGCCGCCTGGAGATTTCGCGCGCCCTGGCCAGCGAGCCCCGGACCATACTGCTGGACGAACCGGCCGCAGGACTAAATCCCACCGAATCCGCCGCGCTGATGAAAGATATCGAACGCATCCTTGAGCATGGGGTGAACGTGCTCATGGTGGAGCACGACATGAAGGTGGTCATGGGGCTGTGCTCGCGCATCGTGGTGCTGGAGCACGGGGAGAAGATCGCCGAGGGTTCCCCCTCGGACATCCGCAAGGACCCGAGGGTGATCGAAGCTTATCTTGGCACGTCCCACTGACGGACGTGCCGGCAGCGCTCCACGTTCAGGCAAGCTCTTAACAAGAAACACATAGCAGACTGACACCAACCCATCAGGAGGACGACATGGCGAAACGGATCATTTGGCTTCTAGCCCTGGCTCTCACCCTGGGCGTGGGCATGGCCCAGGCCGCCCCGCTCAAGATCGGCGTGCTGGCCCCCATCTCCGGCTCCTCGGCCGCTGACGGGAACGACATTGTCAAGGGCGTGAAGACCGCCGTGGAAGTCATCAAGGCCGAAGGCGGCATTCCCGGATACGACGCCATCGAGGTCGAGGTCCAGGACGGCGCCTGCGATCCCCGCCAGGCCGTGGCCGCCGCCAACAAGCTGGCCAACCTGAAGGTTGCGGGCGTTGTCGGCGAGTACTGCTCCTCCGCCACCATCCCGGCCTCGGAAGTGCTAAACGAGGAAAAGATCACCATGATCACCCCGGCCTCCACCAACCCCAAGGTCACCCAGCGCGGCTTCAAGTACATGTACCGCATGTGCGGCCTGGACATCCACCAGTCCGCCGCTGCCGGCAAGTTCATGAAGGACCAGCTGAAGGCCAAGAGCGTCTACATCGTCGACGACAAGACCACTTACTCCCAGCATCTGGCCGAGTTCGTTGCCGAAGAGGCCAAGAAGGCGGGAATCAACGTGCTGGCCCACGAACACGTCAACGAAGGCGACATGGACTACTCGGCCGTGCTCACCAAGGTGAAGCAGGCCAACCCCGACGTGTTCTACATGAGCCTGCAGAACAACTCCGCCGGCATCCGCATGATCAAGCAGCTGCGCCAGATGGGCATCAAGAGCGCCGTGCTGTCCCAGGACGCCGTGTACCACCCGAACTTCATCAAGGAAGCCCCCGAGCAGTCCCAGGGCGTGTTCTTCACCTTCGGCTACGCCGACAAGAGCGCCCCTGTGTACAAGAAGTTCCTGGAGAAATACACGGCCATGCACGGCGAGCCCGGCGCCTATTCGGCCTACGCCTTCGACTCGGCCTACGCCCTGCTGACGGCCATCAAGAACGCCAAGAGCGTGGATGCGGACAAGGTCCGGGCCGAGATGATGAAATTGAATCTGGTGGGCGCGTCCAAGACCATCAAGTTCCAGGACAACGGCGATTCCGGGTCCAATTACGTGATCTACAAGGTCGAGGGCGACAAGTTCAAGGAGTACTACAACCCCGACACCGGGAAGCTGTTCTAGTCTCACGACTTGAGGGGCCGACGCCTGCGTAAGCACGGCGAGCCTCCGTATGACCGCCGCTCCGGGCAACCGGGCCACGGTTTTGGCCACACGACACTATGCGACTCTGCGCGAGGGGAAACACGGGACGCCCTGTTTCCCCTCGCCTTTTCCTCTCATGGCTTACAAAGATCCGATCATGTTCAACAAGACCATCCTGACAACCGTGGGGCTGCTCGTCGCCTCCAACGTGTTCATGACCTTCGCCTGGTACGCCCACCTGAAAAACCTGCATTCGCGCCCTTGGTGGATAGCGGCCGTGTTCTCCTGGGGCATCGCCCTGTTCGAATACATGCTCCAGGTTCCGGCCAACCGCATGGGCTACGGCACCCTCTCTTTGCCCCAGCTGAAAATCATGCAGGAGGTGATCACCCTGTCCGTGTTCGCCCCCTTCTCCATCTGGTACATGAACCAGCCCTTGAAGCTCGACCACCTCTGGGCCGGGCTGTGCCTGGTGGGCGCGGTCTACTTCATCTTCCGGTCGTAGCCCGGGTTTGGTCAGCAAAATAATACCGGCCGGACGGCCTCCCAGCCTTGACGAAGACTCACTTCGTCTGCTCAAATAACAGGTTCGCGATTTCAGTGGGCCATCCACTCCGCAACCCTGTAACAAAAAGACAGAGTACACCGGGATCATGGACTTTTTTCTCCAGCAGCTCATAAACGCCATCACCCTCGGCGGCTTCTACGCCCTGATCGCCCTTGGCTACACCATGGTCTACGGCATCATCCAGCTCATAAACTTCGCCCACGGCGAGTTCTTCGCGGCCGGGGGCTACATGGGCGTGGTCCTTCTGGCCTGGATGAATTCCCAGGGTTACATGGAAACCCACCCCTGGCTGTGCCTGTCCATCGCCTTCCTTTTGGCCATGATCTACTGCGCCGTGCTGGCCATGGGTGTGGAGAAGGTGGCCTACAAGCCGCTTCGGCGCGCCTCCAAGCTCTCGGTGCTTTTGTCTGCCCTTGGCATGTCGATATTTTTGCAGAACGGCCTCATGCTCACCCAGGGCGTCTACGACAAAACCTACCCCGGCGTGTACGCCAAGGGCGCGGTGGAGGTTGGCGGATTCAACTTCACCTACCTGCAGATCATTGCCATAAGCACCACGGCCCTGCTCATGGTGGGCTTGAACCGGCTGGTCTACAAGACCCGCCTGGGCAAGGCCATGCGGGCCACGGCCCAGGACCGGGTGATGGCCACCCTGGTGGGCGTAAGCTCGGACCGCATCATCTCGCTTACCTTCGCCATCGGGGCCGCCCTGGCCGCCGCCGCGGGCATCCTGGTGGGGCTCTATTACGGCTCGGTGCGCTACGACATGGGCTTCGTTCCCGGCATCAAGGCCTTTGCGGCCGCCGTGCTCGGGGGCATCGGCTCCATCACCGGGGCCATGCTCGGCGGGCTCATCATAGGCCTTACCGAGATATTCACCGCCGCCTATATTTCCGGCGAATACAAGGACGTGTTCGCCTTCATAATCCTCATCGCCGTGCTCTACTTCATGCCCACCGGACTCATGGGCGAAAACATCAATGACACCCGTGTCTAAGTCCCTGGCCTCCAAGCTCCTCATCGCCGCCCTGTGGCTCTTTGTGCTGGTCTGGCCCATGACCGGAATCTCGCCGGAAGGGTTGGACTTCGCCAAGGCCGCCCGCCTGGTGGGCGGGGCCATCATTGGCGTGCTCCTCTGCCTGGGCGCCTGGAAATTAAACCGCACAGTGAACCTGGGCGTGGGCCGGGCCGTGGGCAATGCCTTCGCAGGGTTGTCGCGCCTGCCGAACTGGCTTTTGATGGGCGTGGGGTTCGCCGCCCTGCTGGCCTTCCCGATTCTTTCCTCGCGCTACGGCCAGGACGTGGCCATAAACGTGCTGGTCTACGTCACGCTGGGGCTTGGACTGAACGTGGTGGTGGGCCTGGCAGGGCTTCTGGACCTGGGCTACATCGCCTTCTACGGCGTGGGAGCCTACACCTACGCCCTGTTCTCCGTACACTTCCAGATGCCCTTCTGGGTGGCCCTGCCCCTGTGCGCCGCCTTCGCGGCAGCGGCCGGATGCTTCATCGGCTACCCCACGCTTCGCATGCGCGGGGACTATCTGGCCATCGTCACCCTTGGGTTCGGCGAAATCCTGCGTATCATCTTAAATAACTGGATGAAGCTCACCGGCGGCCCCAACGGCATTCTGGGCATCAAGGCCCCGGCCATCTACTGGCCCGACCCCGAGCAGGGCTTCGAAATGACCCGTTTTCTCATACGAAGCCCCATGGCCCAATACTATCTTATCCTGGCCATCGCCCTGATCACGGTGCTGGCCGTTCGCCGCCTGGCGGATTCGCGCATCGGCCGGGCCTGGGAGGCCATACGCGAAGACGAGACAGCCGCCAGCATCATGGGCGTTAACACCTTTGCACTCAAGCTTCTGGCCTACGCCATGGGCGCGGTGTTCGGCGGCTTGGCCGGGGCGTTTTTCGCGGCCAAGATGCGCTTCGTCTCCCCCGGATCGTTCACCTTCATCGAGTCGGCCATGGTGCTGGCCATGGTGGTGCTGGGAGGCATGGGCTCCATTCCCGGCATCGTGCTGGGAGCCGTAGCGCTCATCGCCCTGCCTGAATTTTTCCGCGACTTCGAAAGCTACCGCATGCTGGTATTCGGCGCGGCCATGGCCGTCATGATGCTCTTCCGCCCTGCCGGGCTCATCCCCGCCAAGCGCGTGGGCAAGCGCTCCGAGGAGTCACATTAATGAACACTCCTCTGCTCGAGCTTCGCAATCTGAGCGCCGGATGGGGCCGGGCGCCTGCCATCCGCGACATCTGGCTGAGCGTTCAGCCGGGCGAAATCGTGACCATCATCGGAGCCAACGGCGCGGGCAAGTCCACCACGCTCATGACCATAAGCGGCATCCTTCGCCCCATGTCCGGCCAGGTGTTCTACGCCGGCCAGGACACGGCCACCATTGCCCCGGAAAAGCTCCCGGCCATGGGTTTGTGCCAGGTGCCGGAAGGAAGGCGCATCTTCCCGCGCCTGACCGTGGCCGAAAATCTGGAAATGGGCGCCTACTTCCGAAAGGACCACGCCGCTGCCCGCAGGGACCTGGACCGGGTGTTCGAGCTCTTCCCGCGCCTCAAGGAGCGCCGCGAACAGAAAGGCGGCACATTGTCCGGGGGAGAGCAGCAGATGCTGGCCATCGGCCGGGCGCTCATGGGAAGGCCAAAGCTTCTCTTACTGGACGAGCCGTCTCTGGGGCTCGCGCCGCTCATCGTGGAGCATATTTTCGCCATCATCGCCCGGGTGAACGCCGAGCAGGGCATGACCGTGCTGCTCGTGGAGCAGAACGCAAACCTGGCCCTGAAGCTCGCCCACCGGGGCTACGTGATGGAGACCGGCCAGATCGCCATGACCGGCACCGGGGCCGAGCTCCTGGACAATCCCGAGATTCGCAAGGCGTATTTGGGCGAGTAGCCCCATCCATAAAACCAGCTCCGAATACAGGCGGAGAGGGCCGCAAGATCGCCTCCGGCGGCCAAAGGGCTTAAGCCCTTTGGAATCCCTTTCCGCTTCGCGTGCCACCTCGTGAGTATGTAAGACATGACCCAAAAATCAGCCGCCCTGGCCCTGGTGTTCACGGCTTTCCTCTGGTCCATCGGCGGGGTGTTCATCAAATCCGTCGACTGGAACCCCCTGGCCATTGCCGGGGCGCGTTCCGGTATCGCGGCGCTGTTTCTGCTCGTCATACTCGGAAAGCCCAAAATCCGCTTGAGTTGGCCCCTGGTGGGAGCTGCCGTTTCCACCGCCTCCTGCATGCTTCTGTTCGTCACGGCCACCCGCCTGACCACTGCGGCCAACGCCGTGGTGCTCCAGTACATGGCCCCCCTGTACGTGGCCATCCTGGCGCCGAAATTTCTTGGCGAGCCCACCAAAGGCCGCGACTGGATCGCCCTGGCCCTGGCCCTTGGCGGCATGGCCCTCTTCTTCTGGGACGAAGTGTCGCCCGAGGGCCAACTGGGCATCTTCCTGGCCATTGGCTCAAGCGTCGCCTTCTCGGGCATTCCGCTCTGCCTGCGCAGATTGGGCGACCGGGGCGGCCAGACCGAGGCGGTGCTTCTGGGCAATGCCCTTTTGGCAGTGGTGTGCCTGCCGTTCTATTTCCAGGGCGGACACCCAGACCTGAAAGGCGTGGGCGCGCTTCTTGTTCTGGGGGTCGTCCAGACCGGCTTCGCCTACTTCATCTTCACCAAGGCTATCCGCCACGTGCGGGCCCTCCCGGCCATGCTGATCCCGGTGATCGAACCCATCTTCAATCCCGTCTGGGTGTTTCTCTTCATCGGCGAGCGCCCCTCGTTTCATGCCATGATCGGCGGGGGCATCGTGCTTGGGGCGGCCATCATGCAGTGCCTGCTCGCCGCGAGGGGCAGATGAGCCTGACCACGGTCAAGCTCTTTGTCACAGCGGTCATCTGGGGCGGCACGTTCATTGCCGGGCGACTGCTTGGCCCTGAATGCTCGCCATTTACCGGAGCGTTTCTACGCTTCGTGGCTGCCAACGCCGTTCTGCTCCCCTATTGGCTCCTCACCGAAGGCAAAGCTGTCCGCATGGACACCAGGCTCCTCCTGCTGGTGGCCGGGCTCGGCGCCTCGGGCGTGTTCGCCTACAACGCCTTCTTCCTGTGGGGCTTAAAGCACATCCCAGCCGGACGGGCCGCCATCATCGTGGCCGGCAACCCGGTGTTCATCGCTCTGCTCTCCCGGGTGTTCTTCAAGGAGCCCCTGGGCAGAATAAAGATTCTTGGCGTTATCCTGTGTTTGTGCGGAGCGGCGGTGGTCATCGGAAGAGGCAATCCCCTGGGACTCTTTTCCGGGGACTTAAGCCTTGGCGACCTGGCCATTGCCGGGGCCATGTTCTCCTGGGTGACCTATTCGCTCTTGGGCAAGAAGGTCATGGGCAGGCTTTCGCCCCTGGCCGCCGTGACCCTCTCCTGCCTGGCGGGCATGGTCATGCTTTTTCCTCCCGCGCTGTCCGAAGGGCTCATGCATGAGGTCGCCGGGTTGTCCTTCACCGGCTGGTCCGCCATCGTCTACCTGGGCGTTCTGGGAACGGCCGTGGGATTTTTGTGGTTCTACCAGGGCATACAGGCCATTGGCGCGTCCAAGGCGGCGGTGTTCATCAACTTCGTGCCGGTCTCGGCCGCGATCATGGGCGCCCTGCTTCTGGGCGAGCCCATCGACGCGTCCATCCTGGCCGGAGGCGCGCTGGTGCTTACGGGAGTGGCCCTGACCAACAGGCCTGTCAGGTAAAACTTGCATAGGCGGGGATCATCCTTATATGCTGTGGGACACGAAGGAGTGCCCATGGCCGCACCCAAAGTTTTACGCCCCAAGGCTTCAGCCTCCCTGCTCGCATGCGCGTTCCTGCTTATTCTCTCCACCACTGTTTTTTCTCAGTCTCCCCAGACGACCGACGCCAGCGGGCAAGCCGCCACAAACGGCCAGAGCGCCCCGGCGGATAAAATATTGCTCCCTGACGGCGCGGCCGCTTCACCCTCCGCAGCTGTGACCAGCACTCCAACCAAGCGCTCCAAGCCGAAGGCCCAGACGCAGGAGAGCCCTGTTGCCCCCAGCATCACCCAACAAGAGACGAACTCCTCGGAGCTTGGAAACAGCCAGCCCATGGTCAACGGCATCAAGGACTTCGGTTCCAAGGCCAGTACGGAGCCGCCTTCCAAACAGCCGGGCATGTTCCTGTCTCCGGAATTCCGCTCCCCGGTGAACGCCCTGACCCCGGCCGATCCCATCGGCCGCGAGCCCATCTACGACCGCAACGCCCCGGGTATCTCGGCCATCATCCATTCGGGAAAGAACACCGAGATTCGCGGCATGTTCAGCCTGCCCGGCTCGCACTCCGGAACGGCCCGCCCCTACGGACAGGAGCCCGGCGGCAAGGATGCCCCCTCGGGCGGGGTGATGCTCAAGCAGACCTTCTGATCCTAATGGTATTTATCTTCAGAGACGAACCCACGTTATGCATCTGGATGTAGAAGATAAAAGACGAATCCAGAGGATCGTCAGTGGCCATTTGGACTACGCTGACTTTAATATCTCCCCAGAAATACTCAAAGACCTCTTCCGCAAGGAGCACCCTGGTTTTTTGTGGGAGGCTGGCACTGGCGTGACATATACAATTTCCAAAAAATGCATTGATTTTATTGAATGTTATGTTTCGACCAACAAAGACGTCCATCTGGTTATTGGCCGTCAAGATTCACTTGAGAGAACAACCTTGGGAAATAGTATCCTTCTACAAAAAGAAATTATCACAGATCTGTGATCTAATTTCTTTGACAATTTCAAGACCGAATATCTTGTAATCTCGCCCGATAACATACTTTGCCGATGGTGGTTACACCCCCGCGCAACTATATTTCTTTCCTTCCCGCCGCGTTGCCGCTACGAATTTCCCCGCCATGTTCACCGGATACGCACTCGTCGCCCTGGCCGCGCTCTTGTGGGGCCTTATCGGGCCATTGTCCAAGATCGCCTTTCAGAACGGCATGTCCCCCCTGGAGGTGGCCTTCTGGAGGGCGTCCATGGCCTGGCTGATCTATGGTGCCCATGCGATCTCCATCAGGCGGGTGAAGCTGGACGCTGTCGACCTGCCCTGGGTTCTCGGCTTCGGCGTGGTCTGCATCGCCGGGCTTTTCGGCAGCTACGTGTTGGCCGTGCGCGAGGGGGGAGCCGCCCTGGCGTCGGTTCTTTTGTACACCGCCCCGGCCTGGGTGGCCCTGCTGGCCTGGAAGATCCTCAAGGAACGCCTCGGGCTTTCGAAGATAGCCGCCGTGGCCCTGACCATACTGGGAGTGGCGGGCGTGAGCCTGGGCAACGGCCTGGACGCTCCCCTGAACATATGGGCCATCGTCTGGGGCCTTGTGTCCGGACTCACCTACGCCCTGTACTACATCTTCGGGAAAGCCTTCCTCTCGCGCTACGCCACCCCCACCATCTTCCTCTACTCCCTGCCGGTGGGCGCGGCCTGCATGCTTCCCTTCTTCAGCTTCGGAGAACGGCCACCGTCGGCCTGGCTCGCCTGCATCGTGCTGGCTGCGTGCAGTACCTACGGGGCCTATTCCATCTACTACGCGGGACTGCGGCGCATCGAGGCCAGCCGGGCGGCGGTGATCGCCACGCTCGAGCCGGTGGTGGCCGCGCTGCTGGCCTTCTCGCTCTTCGGCGAAAGCTTCACCAGCCTGGGCTACGCAGGGTCCGGGCTGATCCTGGCCGCCGTGCTCATGACCATTCTGGGAGCCAGACGCTGATGTACATCACCCACCCCGTTCCCGATTCGTTCACGATTCAAGACAGCATGGCCAGCCCGGCGTTGTCCCCGGAAACCAGGGCCGAGGTCCAACGTATCTGGGAGAGCGAGAAGGCTCTGCGCCCAGGTCTGTTCAATGGCCATGTTTTCAGCCTGGACCGCATCGAGGCAGGCGTGGCCCATGGGTTCATGGCCGAATACGCCTGGTATGTTGCCCAGCTTCAAAACCCCACGCTCTACGACAGCCTCCTGATAAGGTCCCTGGCCGTGAGCGGCCTGGTTGTGGCCAGCGGGCACCTCATCTTCGGGCTACGCAAGGCATCTCTCGCCGTGGAAGGCGGCCTGTGGGAACTGGCCCCTTCAGGCACCATGGACGGGGCCCTGCGCGAGCCGGACGGCTCCATCTCCTGGAGGAAGCTCTTTACCGAGGAACTGCGGGAAGAGCTGGGAATCGACGTGAGCCCGGCCATGGCGCGCCCCTTCGGGCTGATCGAAAACACCGACACCCACATTTGGGAATTGGGCATCGCCGCGGAACTTCCCATCAGCTATCAGGAGATCCTGGCAGCGTTTGCGGCCAGCCCAAGCCCGGAGCACACGGAGATGGCCGCCGTGCCGCTGGCGGACGCCGCCCGTTTTTACAACACCCGCAAGGACCTTATGGTGGGCGCAACAGGACCTCTTTTGAGCGCCTACGGAGTGAAGCTCTCCTAAAATGCCTCGGTTCCTGATGAGGTGCTCTGGCCGCTTGCGGCGCGGAACCCCGAACAGCCGGATTTCCTGAGACAATCGCGTGACAACCGGTTGAAACTGTTGCCGCCAGGGCCTCCTTGGGCTACGCCAAGGCCTTCAGCCAAACCACGGCCGCTTCGGGCAAGGGGCACCCCATGAGCACATCCAGCGCCGCCTATTTCGCCAGCAACTTCCTGGGCAAGACCGTCATCGACAAGACCGGCGAGCCCCTGGGGCGCCTGCACGACCTGGCCATGACCAGAGGCGACGGCCTCCCGCACATCTCGAGCCTCATCGTCAAGAAGGGCAAGCTCCTGTCCAACATCCCCTGGGCCGGGGTGGACCTGTTCAACGTCTTCGTCATCGCCGTGGACCTGGAGCGGGCCCCGGCCGAGCCGTTCGACCCCGCGGAACAGGGGAATATCCTTGTGCGCCGCGACATCCTGGACAAGCAGATCGTGGATGTGGAAGGCGCCCGGCTGGTGCGCGTGAACGACTTGAAGATCGAAGGCTGCCGGGACGCCCTGTGCGTCACGGCCGTGGACACCGGCGTGCGCGGTCTGGCCCGCAGGCTCAAGCAGGAGCGCGTCTGGTCGTTCGTCACCAGTATCTTCAAGCGCCAGCTGCCCCACAAGGAAATCGGCTGGCAGTTCGTGCAGCCTCTTGACGACAAGATGACATCACTCTCGCTCACCGTGACCCGCGACAAACTGGGCGACATGCACCCGGCGGACCTGGCCGAAATTATCGCCCAGCTGCCCCACGGCGAGGCCGAGAAGATGTTCCTGTCGCTCAACACCGAGACAGCGGGCGAGACCCTGGCCGAGATGGAACCCGAGGTGGGCACCAGACTCTTAAGCAGCCTGGAGAAGGAGCACGCCTCGGACATTCTGGAGGAGATGGCCCCGGACGAGGCCGCCGACGTGCTGGCCGACCTGCCCGACGACACGGCCAAGGAACTGCTCGGGCTTATGGACGCCGAGGACGCCGAAAAGGTCCAGGAACTCCTGGAGCACGAGGAGGACTCGGCCGGCGGCCTCATGATCAACGAATTTCTGGCCCTGCCCCCCTCCATGTCCGCCGAGGCGGCCCTGACCCGGATTCGGACCAAGGCCCTGGAAATGGAGATGATCTACTACGTCTATGTTCTGGACGAGGCCTTGAAGCCGCTTGGCGTCGTCAGCCTGCGGGAGATTCTTGGCGCAAAGCCCATGGAATCGCTCGAACAGATCATGAGCCAGAATTTGAAGACCGTGAACGTGGACACCTCCGCCGACGACGTGCTGGAGATCGTGGAGAAGTACGGGCTGTGGGCGGTGCCGGTGTTGGACGAGGACGGGGCCATGGCCGGAGTGGTCACCGCGGACGACGTGCTCACCCATTCGCTGCGCTTCGCCCTGCGCTGGAAGCGTTTCAGGGCCAAGCGCCGTTTCTAGCGGCCCGTTGAAAAATTTCCGCTGGCGGCGTTGCCGCGCAAAAGTCAAACCTTCGCGTATGTCAAATACGCTTCAGCCTTGACTTTTTTACGCGCCTTGCCAGCCGCTTTTTTGAACGGGCCGCAAAGATAGGCCTGTGCACCGGGCTTATTGGCCCCAAGCGCATCATACGCTGAAAGGACTTTGCATGCCGTTTCGCTTCATCACCAGGGCCGCGGGCAAACTGAACAGGCGCAACCTGTTTCTTTTTCTCTCCATCCTGGGCCCCGGCATCATCACCGCCAACGTGGACAACGACGCCGGAGGCATCACCACCTATTCCCTGGCCGGGTCCCGGTTCGGCTACGGCCTTTTGTGGATGATGCTCCCCACCATGGCCGCCCTGGTGGTGGTGCAGGAGATGTGCTCGCGCATGGGCGCGGTGACGGGCAAGGGACTGTCGGACCTCATCCGGGAACGCTTCGGCGCGGCCGTCACCTTCTACGTGATGATCGCCCTGTACTTGACCAACCTGGGCAACACCGTTTCCGAGTTCGCGGGAATCGCGGCCAGCCTGGAGATATTCGGGGTGAGCCGCTACGTCTCGGTACCGCTCTCGGCCCTTCTGGTCTGGCTGCTCATCGTCAAAGGCTCCTACAAGATCGTGGAGAAGGTCTTCCTGGGGGCCTGCCTCATCTACCTAGCCTATCCCGTTGCCGCGTATCTGGCCAAGCCGGACTGGGGCGAGGTTCTCACCGCGTCCGTGGTGCCTTCCTTTAAGTTGGACGGCTCCTACCTGGCCATGATGATCGCCGTGGTGGGCACCACCATCGCCCCCTGGATGCAGTTCTACCAGCAGGCTTCGGTGGTGGAGAAGGGAATCACCAAGGAGCAGTACAAGTTCGCCAGGCTGGACGTCATGGTGGGCTGCGCCCTGGCCATTGCCGTGGCCTTCTTCATCGTGGTTTCCTGCGCGGCTGCCATCCATCAGCAGGGGCTCAGCATCGAAACCGCTGCCGACGCGGCCGAGGCCCTGAAGCCCGTGGCCGGCCCCTACGCCTCGGTCCTTTTCGCCATAGGGCTTTTCAACGCGTCCATCTTCGCGGCCTGCGTGCTGCCCCTGTCAACGGCCTACTACATCTGCGAGGGCATGGGCTGGGAATTGGGCGTGGACAAGAACTTCACCCAGGCCCCGCAGTTCTTCTGGCTCTTCACCACCAGCATCATCTTAAGCGCCGTGTGCATCATGATTCCAGGGGTTCCGCTGCTTGGCATCATGTACGTCTCCCAGGTGGTCAACGGCGCGGTGCTGCCCGCCGTGCTCATCCTCATGCTTCTCATTATAAACAACCGCCAGCTCATGGGCGAGTTCGTCAACGGCCCGGTGTTCAACACCGTGGCCTGGGTCACGGTGATCGTGGTCATCGTTTTGACCGTGCTCATGACCGTGGACGCAGTTTCACCAGGAATCATAAGCCGCCTCATCGGGACGCCATAGCCTTACACCTTGCAACGAGGCGTTCAGACACGCCTAATGGCCTAAGCTCATTGCCAGAGTCTGCCGTATGCCCGGAAGAGCTTTCCGCAGTGGGCGTTGGCCTGAGTTTTGCTATATTCTGGCCGAATCTTCAGGGAGGAAGAATCGTGCAGAACAACTACCTCATAATCGGCGCGGGCCCCACGGGCCTTGGCGCCGCACGCCGCTTGTCCGAGCTTGGCGTCAAGGATTTCCTGGTCCTGGAAGCCAACACCTATCCCGGGGGTCTGTCCGCCAGTTTTGAGGACTCCAAGGGCTTCACCTGGGACGTGGGCGGCCATGTGGTGTTCTCCCACTACGACTATTTCGACCGCATGCTGGACGAAGCCCTTGACGGCAAGTACCTGGAGCACCAGCGCGAGGCCTGGGTGCGCATCGCCAAGACCTGGGTTCCCTACCCGTTCCAGAACAACATCCGTTACCTGCCCAAAGACATGGCCTGGGAATGCGTACACGGCCTTCTTCCCGGCATGCGTCCCTTCGGGGACAACGGGTACCAGCCGGCCGACTTCAAGGAATGGATCGAGCACGTGTTCGGCCTGGGCATCGCCAAGCACTTCATGATGCCCTACAATTTCAAGGTCTGGGCCACGCCTCCCGAGCTCATGAGCTACAAGTGGATCGGCGAGCGCGTGAGCGTTGTTGGCCTGGAGAAAGTGGTCAAGAACATCCTTTTGGCCCTGGACGACGTCTCCTGGGGACCCAACAACACCTTCAAGTTCCCCCTTTACGGCGGCACGGGCGAAATCTACCGCCGGGTGGCGGCCAAGTTCGAGGACCACATCCGCTACGGGCGCGGCGTGGTGGGCATCGATCCGGACAAGAAGGAAGTTACGTGTTCCACTGGCGAACGGTTCTCCTACCAGAACCTGCTCTTCACCGGCCCCCTGGACATCCTGGCCCAGAAGCTCCTGACCAGCGTGCCGGACCAGGTGCGCAAAGCCGCTTCGGAGCTCAAGCACAGCGGCGGCTACATCGGCGGCGTTGGCGTGGACGGAGCCAAGACCGATTCGCGCTGCTGGATGTATTTCCCCGAGTCCGACAACCCCTTCTACAGGGTGACGAATTTCCATCACTACTCGCCCAACAACACTCCCGACCCCGACGGCATGACGGTCAGAAAGCGCGCCTACATGACCGAGGTGAGCTTCTCCGAGCACAAGGACGAACCGGCCTCGCACCTGGACAGCGTGGTGGACGGTCTTGTAAACGTCTCGCTGATGTCGGAAAAGGAACGGGAAGCCGTCGTCTCCACCTGGGAGATGCGCCTCGACTACTCCTACCCCATCCCCACCCTGGGCCGCGACGCGGCGCTCAAGGCCATCCAGCCCTGGCTGGAAACCCAGGCCATCTTCAGCAGGGGGCGTTTCGGCGGCTGGAAGTACGAGGTGAGCAACATGGACCACTCGGTGATGCAGGGCGTGGAGTGGGCCGAACGCATGGTGACCGGCAAGGCCGAAACCACCTACGCCCTCTGAGGATTTCTGTGACAGACGCTCCCTTTACGCCGGAGGTGTATTCCGCCCGGCGCGAAAAGCTGCGCGCCCGAATGCGCAATGCCGGGCACACGGCCCTTCTCGTTTCCCACGCCGCCAACCGCTACTACCTGAGCGGATTCGAACTGCACGACTCCCAGTGCAACGAATCCTCCGGCATGCTGCTGATAACCGCCAACGGACGCGACAAGCTGCTCACGGACCCCAGATTTCTGGACGCGGCCCGGCGGCTCTGGCCTGAAGAGGACATCTTCATCTACACCGGCCAGCGCTACACCCAGATAGCCGATTTTCTTTCAAAGAATCATTCCGGCCCCTTGGCTTTCGAAAGCCGGGCCATGAGCGTGGATACGCACGAACGCCTGCGGGCAAACCTGAACCTGGTGCGCTCCAGCGGCCTTGTTGAGGAGCTGCGGCGCATCAAGGAACCCGCTGAAATCGAGCGGCTGGACCGCTCCTGCGCCCTGAACGAGCGGGTGATGCTGGCCGCTCCGGATGTGCTCGTTCCCGGGCGCAGCGAAGGGGAGATCGCCTGGAGGCTCGAGCAGCTTTTCAGAGATTTCGGCGCTTCCGAATTGGCCTTCGCCCCCATAGTGGCCGTGGATTCCAACGCCGCCCTGCCCCATGCCGAACCGGGCCGCGACGAGGTGAAAGAAGAGTCCATGGTGCTGGTGGACATGGGCGGACGCCTTGGCGACTACAACTCGGACCAGACCCGCACCTTCTGGGTGGGCAACCGTCCGCCCGACCACTTCCGAAAAGCGCTGGAACTGACCCAGATGGCCCAGGCCAAGGCCATCGCGGCCATCCGCCCCGGGCTTCCCATCTCGGAGACCTACCGCACCGCCCGGGCCTACTTCGAAGAGTTCGGCGTGGAAAAGGCATTCACCCACGCCCTGGGCCACGGCATCGGCCTGGAGACCCACGAGGCCCCCAGCCTCTCGCCCATAGCCGACGGCCTTCTGGAGCCGGGCATGGTGATCACTGTGGAGCCTGGCCTGTACTATCCCGAATGGGGGGGCATCCGCTGGGAGCACATGGTGGTGGTGACCGAGGACGGCCACAGGATACTGGGCCAGAATGGGGTCTGAGATCGAATCCCCAAAGTGCTCTCCGCCGGAACCTCGCCCGCGCAGACGCAAGACGCCCTACACGCCGCCGCGCTGGTCGTCCCGGCTGTACGTCAGGCTCAGGCAGGAGCACATCGCGCTTTTCAAGTTCCTGCTCGAGGCCCACGGCCACCTGGGGTACATGAGCGTGGTTGACCGCCACGCGGCCATATTGAAGCTCAGTTTCTCGCCTGATTGCGAGCGGGAGATGCGGGGGTTTCTGCGCGAGGCGTTAGGCACCCTACCGTTTGACCTTATTAACGTTTCAGTATCGTCATAATTTTATTGCCAGCTTTCAAGAAATGCACATTCTAATACATGATGATTGAGCACATCGAACACAATTTAACTTTTTTCATTAATCACACACCACATCGAGTAACGACATGGTCACAGGCTGGTACGCTGACTACCCGAGGCTGCACAAGAAGATTGTCACCGGACAAAAAGATGGCAACATCCTAGTATCATGCTGTAGCAGTGGAGCTGGTGGCTATATTGACCGGATGAAAGGGATCGTATCATCGCTATTATTAGCGATGATTACGGACAGGGCATTGCTTATTGACTGGGTTGCTCCAGCCCCCCTTCTAGATATACTCGCTCCAAACCATATAGACTGGAGCCATGACCCATGGAATACATTCTCGCGAGCTTCCTGTTTGATGCTTAATACTAAGGGGGCTCTTTTTGAACGATTTAATAATATGTTTTACGAGGACAACATTGAAGAATCTCTTTTCATGAACGTCCCTGTAGTCTTCTTTAAGGCACATCATCTTTCTGAAATAATTGAGTCAGTGAGTGCAAACCCTCATTGTCGTGACAAAATCATGTCACTGGGTCTGGACCGCATCGACTTGGACAAGCTTTTCTTCAAGATCGCCTTTGAATTCCTTTTCAAACCGTACATCAAGGATGGCATTCTTAGGGACCAGTTTGAATTATATTCTGCCATGCTTTCAAATCACCATGTAGTTGGAATACAAGTGCGCACGGGCGGTGACGGACGATGGGACGATCCGGAGTTTGCGAAGCCTGAAGAAGTGTTCAGATTCGTTGAAAAAGCCAAGGTAGATTTACAAGAACAATCCACAGAGAAACCTGTGTTATTCTTTCTCACCACAGATTCAGAAACTGCACGTGATATGGCCCTTCAACGATATGGCAACGAAGTATTTGTCACCGGCTGGCCAATTCTCCATTTGGAAAAATCTGAATCGCATCTTTCTGCTGTGGCAATGAAAAACATCATCGCCGAGCATCTTCTCTTCTCACGGTGCCAACGGTATTACCTCAGCCCTTCAGGTTTTGGAGCGGCGGCTTCCTGGCTTTCCAAGGCCCCAGCCCTCTATTGGCCGGAATTTAAGCCAACTCCGTATCGTTGGGGTGGGGCGCGGTTATAACGTGCACAGGGTTTTGATCTCCCGTAACGTTTCCACCTTGTCCCTGCGTTGCGGAAAGGCTTCTTAGGGAGTCAATGTATCTACGCATGTCAGGACGGCACCCTCAAACATACTACACTGAATCCACTCCGTTATACGTTGCCAGAAAAGCGATCTTTGTTCTTCATCCGGATGCAAAGAGAAAAGCACTCAATTAAGACACGTTCTCAACCACCTGGGACGGGAATGACCCGCTCGGAGCCCTCCAGCCATCCGCCCGTGGCGTGGTCCCAGGTCTTCACCACTATCCTGCCGGGATACAGAAACAGGGAATTGGTCCAGATGGTCTTGCGTTTCAGGTCACTGTTGTGGATGTTGGTCACATGCCCCTGGTACACGTTCACGGGCGAATTGAAGCTCACGTTGGTGGCCGGGGTGTGGGTGTGCCCCGAGACCCAGAGCAGAACCTGGGGGTTGGCCCTAAGCAGGTCGTCCAGCTTCCTTTCCGGCTGGGCGATGCGCATGTCCCCGTTAATCTTGGGGCTGTAGTTCTCCAGGGTTCCCTTCAACGGGGCGTGGAAGAATATGAGCGTCGGTGTCTTCCGGTGCCTGCGAAGCGTGTCCTCAAGCCATGAGAGCGTCCGTTCGGAGATCTCCGTGGTGAATGTGCCGCCCACCGCGTCGGTGGACAAAAAGACCAGCAGGTAGTTCCCGAGCTTTTTTGTGAAGTGAAGCTGTGGCACCCCGAAGGTTCGCTTGAACCGCTCAAGCTTCTCCCTCTGCAGTTCGGGCGGGGCCCCGCGCAGCTTGCCGTCCTCCCCGGGCTGGTCGGCATACTTGTATTCGTGATTGCCCGCGACAACGGCCCTGTGCTTGCGGATTTCGTCCACAAACGCCTTGGCCTGAGCGTATTCCTCCGGGCTGCCGTACCGGGCCACAATGTCGCCCAGCACCGCCACAAGGTCCACGTCCTTCCAGCCGTTAATGTCCTCCACCGTTTGGCGCTTGCGCGTGGCCTGCATGACCTCGGCCTGCGAGGCGGAACCGGACGACATGTCGAGGCCGTAGTGCGGGTCTGAAAGCACGACGACCCGCTGGTAGGAGCGATCCTTGGCCTGCCCCGCTTCCTGGGGCAGGCAAACACCCGAGTTCCACGTTCCCAGGAAAGCAAGAACCAGAACAGCCAGGAAGACGCGTTTGATCTTTAGTATCATCATCGCTCCAGGAGGTTCATCTCTCGTAAGCTCAGGGAAAACCGGATACTAGAGGGGATCCAATCCGAAGAATCGCTTGGCGTTCTGCCCGGTCACCCGCCATATCTCGGCCGTGTCCACCCCCTTCACACGGGCCACGGCCTGGGCCGTGAACACGTTGTAGGAAGGCTCGTTGGGCCGCCCACGATAGGGCTCGGGAGTGAGGAACGGGGCGTCGGATTCGATCACCATCCTGTCCATCTCCAAAATGGACACGGCCCGGCGCAAGTCCTCGTTTTTCGAATACGTCACCGGCCCCGGGACGGAGACGGTGTAGCCGCGGTGGATGAGTTCCACGGCCTGGTCCGGCCCGCCTCCGAAGCAGTGCCAGAGAATGAGCTCCCCCGGCAGGCCGGAATCGTCCAGAACGCGCAGGGTGTCGGCAAAGGCGTCCCGGCTGTGCACGGCCACGGGCAGATTCATCTCCCGGGCCAAGGCCAGCTGTTCCCGGAAAAACCGCTCCTGCACCTCGGGCGGGGTGTCCTTCCAATAGAAATCGAGCCCGATCTCTCCGATGGCCTTCAGGTTGGAGTCGGCCTTAAAGAGCGTCGCCATATCGGAAACATGGCGGATGTCCGCCTGGGCCGAATCGTTGGGGTGGATTCCCAAAAGGAAAAACACCTGGGGATGCTGGCGGAAAACCGACGCGTTGGCCGCGTAGGCCTCCACGCCCAGAAACACGTTGCCTATGCGTTCGACGCCTGCCTTAGCGGCGCGGCCAAGAACCAGAGGCAGCTCGTGCGGGTCCAGCCGTTTGTAGTCCAGGTGGGCGTGGGTCTCAACGCCGCACAGCGGCAGGCCAAGCGACTCCGGCAGGGGACGGTCTTTTTTCTTGTTGGACACGCCGGGCGGGTACCGCACCCGGCATTTGCGGGCAAGCAAAAAACCTTGGCCTTGGCTAACAGTGACGATACACTCCGCCCCCATGATCACTCCCACAGCTGATCTCATCAACGCGTTTGAAGCGGCAAAAGCATCCGATCTTTTTATCATAGGCGCCCTGCTGGTTCTCTCGGGCCTTCTGCAGGTTTTGCAGGCACGGCTCAAGGGCAAGGGCGCGGCAGGCCCCGTGGCCCTCTGCAAATGGCTGATCGTCTTTTATGCGTTGCGCCTGATGGATATCCATGTCCTCAAAGACGTCTGGGCCACCCCGTCGCTTATCCTGCATGGAATCGTGGTGTGGATGGCCTTTCGCACCATCCTGCACGACATCTACGCCGACCTGTATCTGACGCGGCTTAAACAGCGCCCGGTCAACAAGATACTGCTCAATCTGTTGTCCTTTGGCGCGGCCCTGGCTTTGGTTGGCTACGGGCTGCGCCAGGCCTTCAACGTGGACGTGGGGTCCATACTCACGTCGTCCGCCATTCTCACGGCGGTCATCGGCTTCTCCATGCAGGACACCATCGGGAGCCTCTTCTCCGGGCTTCTCATCCAGACCGAAAAGCCCTTCAAGCTGGGGGATTGGATCAAGGTCGGAGACATCGAGGCCCAGGTGACCGAGATCACCTGGCGCTACACCAAGCTGGTCACCTTCTCGCAAAACCAGATACTCATTCCCAACAACGCCATCGTGAAGGAACGGCTCACCAACATATCCGAGCCAATCAAGCAGGTGAACATAGTGGTTCCGGTCCCCGCCCCCCTTTCAACCTCGCCGGTGAAAGTGAAAAGCGCTCTGGAGGAAATACTCAGGAAGTCGCCGCTGGTCGCGCCATTTCCCGAACCCAGGGTGCGGCTTTACGAGTTCGGCCTGGACCACGTCACGTATCGCATGGTGTTCTACGTGGAGGATTTCGAGAATCAGGTGGCTGCCCGCAGCGATGTGCTCTCGGCTGTGTGGTATGAATTCCGCAAGCAGGGCATCGACTTCCCCATGAGCAGGCAGATGGTGGTCTCCGGTCGCAGAATGACTGGCGCAACAAACCAGGAAATATCGAAATTGGTTACGGGTGCAGGGCTGTTCGAGGGCATGCTCCCGGACGAGATCGATCTTCTGATGCAGTGCGCGGCAATCCGTACCTATGTGCCGGATGCGCGCATAGTGGAACGCGGCCAGGGAGGCACCACCATGTTCATCATCGCCTCGGGGCATGTGGCCGTTCGCCTGGGCGAGACGGAGCTTTCCCGCCTTGGGCCGGGAGACGTGTTCGGAGAGATGGCCCTTCTCACCGGGGAACCCAGGCAGGCGGACGTGGTGGCGGTGGAACCCGTGTCCTGCCTGGAGGTGGACCGGGAGGCGTTCCGGGTTGTGCTGGAGAAAAACCCGGTGCTCATGGGCAATGTCACCAGGATATTCAAGGAGCGCGAAGAAAAGATGCGCGGCACCGCCCTGCGAAGCGGCGAAGAGTCCGAGACGGGGCTTCTGGAGCGGTTCCGGAAGATCTTCTGGTGAGGTGTTCCTGGACTCATAGGGGCCTTTCCCCTACTCTCGCCCAGCCATGAGCGGCCACGTCAGAAAAATCGCCAAGGACGCCTCCATTGTAGGCGCGGCCACCCTTCTTTCCCGCGTTCTGGGTTTTTTCCGGGACGTCATCGTCGCCTATGTGCTCGGCGCAGGCCCCGTGGCCGACGCCTTCTACGTTGCCTACCGGCTTCCAAACACACTGCGCAGGCTCTTTGCCGAAGGCTCCATGACCATGGCCTTCGTTCCCGTGTTCTCCGACCTGCGCGAGAAACAGGGCGACGAGGCGGCCTTCGCCATGACCCGCTCGGCCCTCATGTGGCTGCTCATCATTCTGGGCGTTATTACCGCTCTGGCCGTGGTTTTCGCCCGGCCCATCACCCTGATCATCGCCCCGGGGTTCGCTTCCAATCCGGACCAGATGGCCCTCACCACCGAGCTGGTGCGAATCGTCTTTCCCTACATCATCCAGATCTCCATCGTGGCCCTGTGCATGGGAGCCCTCAACTCCATGGGGCACTTTCTGGCCCCGGCCCTGGCCACCAGCGAGCTCAACACCGTCATCATCATCGGCTGCGGTGTGGCCTGGCTCTTCGGGCTGGATGTGTCCCACACACTGGCCTGGGCCGTTATCGTAGGCGGTTTCGGGCAGATATACATGCAGATGCCCGCCCTGAAACGATTCGGTTTTTCCTGGCGCGGCCCCTGGAAGCTCATGGACGAGGGCGTGCTGCGCATGGGCAGGCTCATGCTGCCCACTGTTTTCGGCGCCGCCATCTACCAGATAAACATCGTGGTGGGCACGCTCCTGGCCTCCTTTCTGGCGGCGGGTTCCATCTCAGCCCTGTACTACGCGGACAGGCTGGTGCAGTTTCCCCTGGGCGTGTTCGGGGCGGCCGTGGGCACGGTGGCCCTGCCGAGCCTGGCCAGGCTGGCCGCTGCCAAGGAGATGCCGGAATTCAAGCACACGCTCTCGGCCTCGCTTCGCTTAACGCTTTTCATCTGCCTTCCGGCCACGGCCGGACTCATGGCCCTGGCCGCCCCCATGGTGGACGTCCTGTTCGGCCGAGGCGCCTTCACTCCCGAGGCGGAGCAGGCCACCTCCGCAGCGCTCATCGCCTACTCCGTGGGCCTTCCTGCCTTCGCCTGCGTCCGGCCCCTGGTTTCGGCTTTCTACGCCCTGCACGACACCAAAACCCCGGTGCGGGCCGGGTTCTACAGCATGCTGGCCAACATCGCTCTGGGAGCGGCCCTCATGTTTCCCTTGAAGCACGTGGGGCTGGCCCTGGCCACCTCCCTGTCCTCGTGGCTGAACGTCTGGCTTTTGGGACGGGCTCTTGGCGCGAGCATCGGTCCGTGGTCGCAGCTTGGGCGCACCGTCTGGGTGAGCTCGGGCTTGAGCGTTCTCATCGGCCTTGGGGCCTTGCTCACGCCTGTGAACAAATACGCGGCCCTGGCCATGATCGCGGTCTGGGCCGTGGTGTACATGGCCCTGGCCGTGATCCTTAAGGTGGAGGAAGCCTCCATGCTTCTGGAATTCGTGAAGAGAAAGATCTTCAAGGCGCGCCAAGCTTCCTGACCCAAGGCCATGACCACGCCCGTGCCCAAGGCAAAAGCCTCCGATTCCGGCCAATCGCATACCCCAAAGCCTGACCGGGGACTCGCACCACCCATAGCGGCCGCCCGGGACGCCTTCCCCACCGGGCTCGCCCAGCCTGAAAACGGCTACCGGTTTTCCCTGGATCCGCTGCTTCTGGCCTGTTTCGCCCGGCCCAAAAAGGACGCCCGCCTGGCAGACCTGGGCACCGGATGCGGCGTGGCTGCCCTGGCGGCGCTTCTTCAGCACCCCAAGATTGACCAGGCCACAGGGATCGACATCGACCCGGCCATGGCCGGGGCCGCCAAACACAACGCCGAACTGTTGGGACTGGATGGGCGTTTCCAGACTCGGTGCGCAGACATTCGCCATATTCGCGAAGCCTTCCCGCCGCAATCCATGCACATCGTGCTCGCCAATCCCCCCTACCGGAAGCTGGGTACGGGGCAGACCTGCCTCAATCCGGACAGAGACGTGGCGCGCTTCGAAGCGCATGCAAAGCTGGAGGACTTTTTGTCAGCGGCCTCATGGCTTCTGGCCAACCGTGGCAGCGCGGCTTTTGTGTATCCGGCCGCCCGGCTGGCAGACCTGGTGCTTGGCTGCCAGAAGGCCAAACTTGCGCCAAAGCGTCTGCGCTTCGTTCACTCCCGGGTGGACGAACCGGCGAAACTGGTTTTGATGGAAGCGGTGAAGCATGCAGGAGCAGGACTCACGGCCGAGCCGCCGCTCATACTCTACGAAGGGCGCGGGGATGATACGCGCCTGACCGGGCAGGCGCTGACATTCTGTCCGTTTCTTTCGAAAAATCCCTGACACAATGACGTAGCGTCCCTGACGATTCCAGGAAGCGCCGACGCCAGGCCGGCCCATGTCCCCCTGCGGCATGCGTCCCGCGCGTGACGCGAGACGCATGGTGTCTCCACAGTGTGCCGGTGTCAGCCAGCCGCTAGTCGTGCGGCAGACCGAGCACCTGGGCCCTGAATCCCGGAGCCTTCTCGATCAGGTCCAGAATGAGCATGGCCGCGAACATGTTCTTGCGGTTTGTGGCGTCCACTGCCTGGACCATATAGTTGCGAAGATGAGCGGCAGCTTCGGACAACTCCATATGGTCTTCGGGGGTGGAATGCGCCGACGCGTCCAGCAGATTGAGCAGCAGGTAGGCCCAGATATCCTCGTAGTAGAGGTAGTAGTTCAGGACCTCTCTGATCTTCAGCACCCCGAAGATGACGTTCTCCGGCTTGCTGTAGTCTTTCGACCAGACCTGGCTGTCGTTGATGAATGGTTCGCCGGCATCCGCTTCCGGCGCAACGGGCATGAGCGTCACCTTGTCGCGAACGTATTCGCGAAGCGAAATGACCTTGGACATGGGCAACTCCTTGGGCAATCGGACATCCGTGTCAACCGCGCCAAGAACGCGGTCCCTTCCCAAGGATTCTTGTCGGTAGCTGAAACGAAATCTTAAGGGTGCTAGCCGCCTGTTGTAAAAGTAGCTCGTCGCGGCCTGTTCAAAAAACCAGCTGGCAAGGCGCAGGAAAAAGTCAAGGCTGACGCGTATTTGACATACGCGAAGGTTTGACTTTTGAACGGCAACGCCGCCAGCGGGATTTTTTCAACAGGCTGCTAGCCCTTGAAGATTCCAGGAAGGCTGGACGAGGGCGTAAAACCGGGCAGAACCTGGGACACGGCCTCCTTGCCCAGCCCGAAGTGGGAGGTGGTTATCTGGGCGATCACGTCCCTGAAATCAACGGTCACGGCCAGATCAAGCCCGTCGGAGAGCTTGTCCGGAGCAAGCCCCGGCCAAGGGCCGTGCATGGTCCCGCCGGACACGGAGCCCCCAAGAAGCATGAATAGCGTTCCGTGGCCGTTCTCCGTGCCCGCGAACTCGTTCTCGCGAAGGCTGCGGCCGAATTCGCTCATCACCAGCACGGCGGTGTCCGACATGTTAGGCCCTAGGGCCTTGGCCAGCGTAGAAAGGCCCTTCCCCAGAGAGAAGAAGGCCTCGGACAGCTTGCCCTTGCCCGCCCCCTGCTCGAAATGGGCGTCAAGGCCTCCCAAGGCTGCGAAAACAAGCTTGGTGGCCGGATTTTTCTCAAGGTAGGAGGCTATCTGCCCTGCCAGGGTCGGTAGAGCGTGCACCGATGGCGCACCGGAAGCGGATACGGTGATTTCCCTGTCCAGCTCGGTCATTCTGTTGCGCAGCACGGTCTGCGACTGACGGTAGGACCGGCTCAAGGGATCGTTCCCGGCATAGATCGCGTCGAAGGACGAGAAAATACCCGGGCGCTCCAACCTCCACACCGAAGGCGGAAAATTCGTGGGGCGGACGTTCTGAACTCCGGGCTTCCCCTGTCCGATGAGCGGCGGCGTGGGGGACAGCGTAAGGGCCTTGGCGTCCTTGCCGATGAGCGGCAGAAGTCTTGCCAGCCAGCCGTCGCGGAAGTGGCGTTCCAAGGGCTGCCCGCTTTCCATGGCCCGCTGGGCTTCCGGATGGGTGCGCATGGGGCTTGAAAGGCCACACGCCGGAAGAAGCGCCAGGGAGCCGTTCCGCCAATACTCCAGAAGCGGCTCAAGAGCCGGGTGCAGGCCGAAGCCGGGAGCCAGGGGAAGCGTTCCGCCCTCCTGGCCCGGAGGGGGAAGGGCGATGGTGGGACGCGCCTGGAAGTACCAGCGGTCCTCCACCGGAGCCACCGCGGACAAACCGTCCAGGCCGCCGCGCAGAAACAGCACAATGAGCCGCTTGGACGAGCCCTGCTCCTGGGCCGCCAGCAATGAGGGCACAGCCGTTCCCAGGGCGGCCACGGCCATGGTCGAAAGAAATTGGCGGCGCTTCATTGTGTCACCTAGTATTGCTGGCCTTCAGGACTGCCAAGCAGAACCCCGGCCTTGAACCCGGGCTGCGCCGCTTCGACCGCTTGGCCCGTTACCGGGGAAAGGGTCAGCCCCATGTTTTTGGCCAGCATCTTCGCGTCCAATGGCTCGACAGCCTTATAGCTCCCCGGGGACCAGCACGGCAGACCGCCCCCTCCGGCCTGAGCCGCAAGGTTCAGGCGCTTGAGCATGGCGTCCGCGGCCAGCCATACGTCGCGCGTCTCTTTGTAGCCGGAGGCGCCAGGAGCGTCGTAGAGCGGCATGCCCAGCCAGTTCAGATGTTCCGTCAGAGAGAGCACCTCGTTCACGGGCCGTGAACTGGCCCGGACCATGGACGTAACGTAGCGCAGAGGGTTCTTGAACTTGGTTCCGGCGTATTTCTTGTCGGAAAACTCGGGGCTCGCGAACAGGGCCTTCAAAACGGCCCGGATATCGCCCTTGGTGTCGATGAACACCTTGGTCAAGGCCTCCTCCAAGGCCTTCGGGGGATCGTCCGCCAGGAAGAAACGGGCCAGCTTGGTGCTCACGTTCTTGGCGGTTTCCGGATGGGTCGCCAGCAGATGCAGGGCTTCCAGCCCTTCGTTCAGCCCCGCCCCCTTGATGGTCTTGCCCAGGAAAATCTTGTCCTTGCCGTCATGGCGATGTTCGTCGAACACGAATCCGTTCTTGTCCTGGGGGGTCCGGGGCGAGCCGACGCTCCACCCGGCCAGAATAAGAGCCAGGGAATTCACGTCCTGGGCTTTTACCTTGCCAGGCTCCAAGCCCGTGGTGTGGGACGTCAGGAGCTCCCTGGCGTGAATTTCCACCAGCGGGCGCTGTTTTCCCTTGCCCTGCTGGCTGTCCGGCGAGGCGCTCTGCCAGTTCTCCAGGTGAATAAGCATGGCGGGATGTCGGGTGACCGCCAGGAGCATGTCTTCGAAGCGGCCCAGCACGAAGGGGCGTATGGCCTCGCGTTCGAAGCTGCCCACCCAGAGGTGCGTGAGGCCTTTGCCCGCCGGGACATTGAAATGGTTGTACCAGAAGTCGCACAACAGCTCTTCCAGTTGCCTAGGCGAAAGAAGGGCCCGCCACAGTTTGGCTTGTGCCGCCTCCTGGTGGATGATGGCCGCCTTGCCTTTGGCGGCGTTTATCTCGTCCATGGTGGGATTCTTGCGCGGCCCGCCCGGAGCCTTGGGGCCGTATGTCCGGAAGAGCTGGACGGTATCCATGGAGTAGGTTTTGAGCGCAGCCAGCCGGTCCGTCAGGGCCTGGGGCTCGGGTAGCTTTTCCGGGGCCAGCTGTTCCTCGACGTAAGCCGAAAACCCCATGGCCCGCACACGGTCGATGTCTCCCGGGGCAGGACCGAAGGAGAGGCGGTTCACGCCGTGAACGGCCAGGGCCTCGGGGGACAGGGTCTGGGCAAGGGCCGAAGCGGCGATGGAGAGCCAGAACAGGCAGCAAAGGGCTGTCAGTCTCGCGAACATGTGCAGACTGTTACTCCGCGCGACGCGAAAACTCAATTTGTTTTGCGCTTTGTCATACTGAAGCTTATGACTCTACAATGAGTTCCCAAACAAAGGAGGCCCCCATGGTCCGCATGGCTCTTGCCGCCCTGATGCTGGCTGTTTGCGTTCTGCATGCCGACGATTCCTGGTGCAAGAAGAAGGATGCAGCGCCACCATACGACCAGGATGAGTTTCTTCCACCCGGGCAGGCAAAACCTAAAGGGCCGCCCCCCTGGGCTCCGGCGCATGGCTACCGGGCCAAGCAGCGCTATCGTTACTACCCCGCGCACAACATCTATCAGGACCCTGTTTCAGGTCTTTTTTTCATGTACCACGGGGGTGTCTGGTCCAAAGGCGGGTTGCCACCAGGGATGACCATTGAGGGGCTCGGGCGCCACCGCGACTTCGATGGCTACGTGGACGAGCCTTGGAAATCGAATCCGTACTCAAAGAAGAAAAAGAACAAAGAGTAGCGTCTGAAAGGACTGTGATGATGGGGCTTCCGGAAGGTCCTCCCCGGCCGGAACCGCCGAAATGACTTCGCGCCGTCGCCAAATCGTAACCCCCCGGGCCTAGGCATTACAAAACGCCCGGACCGGGGGTCTCATGTCACAATCCTGCGCTGGCCTGCTCAAGGCAGCCGTACGCCAAAGCCCTGCCTTCTCCGGGCAGGGCATCCTGGAACGCCTCTTCTGTCACTGGTTTTCCGGCTTCGTCTACAACCAGATATGGGAAGACCCCCGCACGGACATCGAGGCCATGGCATTACAGCCTCACCACCGTGTCCTGACCATCGCCTCCGGGGGCTGCAACATCTGCCACTATCTGCTTGAGGGGGTTGAGTCTGTCACCGCGGTGGACTTGAACATCCACCACGTCCACCTGAGCCGCTTGAAGCTCGAGGCGGCCCGGCGCCTGCCCACCCACGAGGCGTTTTTCAGGTTCTTCGGCCATGCCGACGACAACGCCAACATATGGGCCTTCACGCGCCACATCGAGCCCCATCTCCCCGCAGACACCGCGAAGTATTGGCAAACAAGCGCCTCGCCGTGGGGCGGGCCGCGCATCACCATGTTCGCGCAGAACCTCTACGAACACGCCCGCATGGGGCAGTTTCTCCGGATGCTGCGCAACGTCTGCCGCTTGAGCGGGCGCAACCCCGAGCGCATTCTGGAAGCAAAGAACAGAGAAGAGCAACGCGCAATATACACAAGAGAGCTTGAGCCCCTGCTCACCGGAAGGCTGGCTAAATTTTTCTCCAAGTATGCGATCGCGGTGTTCAGCCTCGGCATCCCGCCTCAACAATACCGGGCGCTCGCAAGGGAATACCCCGACGGCGTTCTTAAGACCTACCGCAAGCGGGTTGAAAAACTGGCCTGCGGCTTCGACTTAAGCGACAACCCCTTCGCCTGGCAGGCCTTCGGCCGCCGCTACGACAAGATCAAGCGCCAGGCAATTCCCGACTACCTGCGCCAGGATAATTTTCAGGCGCTCAAATCCTCGGTTGACCGGGCCAGCGTGGTTCACGACAGCCTGGACAGCCACCTTCGCAAACAGCCCGCCCGCAGCCTGGACCGCTTCGTCCTCCTGGATTCGCAGGACTGGATGACCCCGGAAGCCTTGCGGGTGTTGTGGGGCGAGATGGAACGGACAGCCAGGCCCGGGGCGCGGGTTATCTTCCGCACGGCCGGGAAACAATCGCCGGTGGAGACCACCATCTCGCATCCCCATCGTAGCCGATTCCATTACCAACAGGCTCTGTCACTCGACCTGACCCGGTCGGACCGCTCCTGCATCTATGGAGGCTTCCACCTCTACGTCATGGAGGATTGACCCATGGATCAGGCGCTTCGCATGGACCGGATGTATACCGTCCAGCGGCACTTCTACGACGCCACGAGGCGGTACTACCTGCTCGGCCGCGACAGGCTGCTCCAAAGGCTGCCTGTGCCCCTTGGGGGATCGGTATTGGAGCTTGGCTGCGGCACGGGACGCAACCTGGCGGAACTCAGGCAACTTCGTCCCGACCTCCGGCTTTGCGGCCTGGACGTATCCGAGCGGATGCTGGAAACGGCGCAACGCAAGCTGTCGGGGCAGGATGTGAAGCTGGCCACGTGTCCGGCCGAAGAACTCGACCCCAAATCCCACTTCGGCTCGGAAGAACTATTCGACGCGGTGTTCTACTCCTACTCCCTCTCCATGATCCCCAACTGGAACAAGGCGCTGGAAGCCGGTTGGGCTGCCCTCAAAACCGGCGGGACTTTGGCCGTTGTGGACTTCTGGGGCCAGGGCGGCCTTCCCGCCTGGCTGGAATGGATGCACACGCGCTGGCTGGGGCTCTTCAAGGTGCAATTCAGGCCGGAGCTCATCACGTATCTTCGGGAAATGGAGAAACAGGGTCGGGGCTGGATGGAGCTAGAATCCGTGCGCAAGGGCTACGCATTTCTGGCCTGGGTCAGAAAGCTCACGGCCTGACCCGCGCTACTCACCGCCCCGCAGGGCATCGATAGGGTCCAGGGACGCGGCCTTGCGCGCGGGTTTGAGCCCGAACACCAGGGCTATGGCAATGGCCGAAAGAAGGGCCAGAACAAAGAGCTTCACGGACAATTGGATCTCCAGAAAACCCAGTTTGGCAAGAAGCTGGCCCATGCCGATGCCGATGCCGATGCCGATGAACGCGCCCAACAGGGTGAGCAACACCGCCTCGCTTAAGAATTGAATCGTGATCGCGGCCGAAGTGGCGCCCATGGCTTTTTTGAGTCCGATCTCCTGCTGGCGCTCGCTCACCGAAAGAAACAGCAGATTCGCCAGAACGAACCCGCCAACCACTATTGCCGCTCCGGCCGTGATGCCCAGAAACACCATGATGCCGCCGGTTATCATGGTCAGGAACTTGAGGATCTCGCTGGCCGAGAGAATGGAAAAATCGTCCGGATCTTCAGGTTTCAGCTTGTGGTTATGGCGCAGAAGCGACCGGAGATTCTCCATGTGGTCGTCCATCAGCTCCGGTTCGATGAACTTCACCCGCAACGCCCGGAAGAACCTCCGCTCCAGGTGGAATCGCTGGGTCAGGGTGGTAAGCGGCATGATGATGCGGTCGTCCACGGAGACACCGCCGCTGCCGGGAGAGAATCCTCGATAGGCCAGGCGGCCGATGACCTGCACCGGGAGGTCCTGAACCAGGATCACCTGCCCGATGGGCGATTCGTCCCCGAAAAGCTCCTTGGCCGGATAGTCGCCGATGATGCAGACCTTGGCGGAATGCTTCACGTCGTCCTCGGTGAGATCCCGGCCCTCGGCCAGGGGCCAGTTCCAGGCCTTGGCGTAGTCCGCCGTGGCGCCCACAACAACCGGAGTCACCATGTTGCGGTTTTCAAAGCGCAGGGTGACGGAGCTTTTTGAGCGCATGGGCACCACCATGTAGGTCCCGGGCAGGGACCGCTCGATGGTCTGCGCGTCGTTCCAGGTGAGCGTCAAGAACCGCTGGCCCACAGCCCTGGTCTCGATGTTGCCCCCGAACACCAGCACGGCGTCCGGGCCGAACCACTCCACTATTTCCAGGGCTTTTCTCCTGGCGCCGTCCACCGAGGCGATGATGATGGTCAGGGCGGCTATGCCCAGAGCCACGGCCAGCACGACGAAGAAGGAACGGAGCTTGAAAGCCCACAGCGCCCCCAAGGCCATGCCCAGGATGCGCCAGACCATCTTGGCCCGGCGCGCCGCGTCATGCGACAGTGCCGTCCAGGACCAGGACGCGGCGTTTGGCATAGCTGGCGGTCTCCTCGTCGTGGGTGACGACGATGATGGTCTTGCCCAGGGCATTGACCTCGGCGAAGAGGTTCATGATTTCCGCTGAGGTTTTGGAATCGAGCTGTCCGGTGGGTTCGTCAGCCAGGATGAGGTCCGGGTTGTTGAGCATGGCCCGGGCCAGGGCCACGCGCTGCTGCTGGCCGCCGGAGAGCTGGGAAGGTTTGTGGCGCATGCGGTCGGCCAGGCCCACCTGGCCAAGAAGCGTCTGCGCCCTTTCGCGCAGCTCGGCCTGGGGCGTGTCGCTGTAGAGCCCGGGCAGCATGACGTTGTCCAGGGCGGTGGCATAGGGAATGAGGTAGAAGCTCTGGAACACGAAGCCGATGGCCCTGTTGCGCAGGTCCGAGAGGGCGTCGTCGGTAAGTTCCGAAACATCCTGGCCGCGAAGGAAATACTGCCCGGAGGATGCACGGTCCAAGAGGCCGATGATGTGCAGAAGAGTGGACTTGCCGGAACCGGAGGGGCCCTGGAGAGCCACGAACTCCCCGGCATCGATGGTGAGGTTTATCCCCTTGAGCACCTGGGTGTTCATATCGCCTTGGGAATAGGACTTGGCGATGTTTTCGAGACGAATCAAGGGAATGCTGTTCATTGCAGGCGGGAGAATGCCAGAGAGCGGAGATTAGGTCGAGCCTCTTGATTGCCGAAAAACCAAGAAACCCGCCGGGAACCGGAACAGCACGGTGCTCTCCGAATCCTGGCGGGTCTCTTCAAAATGGACAGATAATTTCAATCAGCTAGTTCTTTACGTCGCCGGCAGCTTTCGGGTCGCCCTTGTGGACGCCCTGGTCCGCTTTGTCATCCACTCCGCCAGTGGCGCCAACCGGAGCACCCTCCACGGCGGGAGCGGGCTGGCCCGATCCCGTTTCAGAGCTGGCCGGAGTTTCGGTGAACACTGCGGCCTCGCCGCACGCCGCCGGGGCGGCGGCCTGAGCCTTGTCCTGGGCCTCAGCAGCGGGTTCCAAAGCCGGTGTTGCCTCGGGAACAGATGCGCCGGCGGCCTGCTGAGCGGGAGCGGCCTCAAGAGCCGCATCCTGGACAGGTGCATCCTGGGGTGCACTTCCCTTCTCAAGGTCGTGCCCCAGGGCCGCCTGCTCGTGGGCTTCGCGCTCGGCCTCGTGCGGGTCAGCCGGAGCATCCACAGCGGGTGTGCTCCCTGCATCGCCACCAGGATTTTCCGAGGCATGGGCTTCATCAAGGGCCGCGTCGGACGGCGGGGCCGTTCCGGAAGCACCGCCCGGGCCGGCATCATCCGGAGTTCCGCCCTCCCCGGCCCCATCTTCGGGGACGGCGGGCAGGTTCTCGTCAGCGGACTTTTTCTTGCCGAAGAAATAGGCCACCCAGATGCTCACTTCGTAGAGAACCACCATGGGGGCGGCCATGAGAATCTGGTTCACTGCGTCCGGAGTGGGAGTGAGAATCGCGGCCACGATGAAAAAGACCACGATGGCCCATCGGCGCTTTTTCCTGAGCCAGATGTGATCCACAACGCCGAGCCGGGCCAGGAAGAAGATGAACACCGGCATCTCGAAGATGATGCCGAAGGCGAACAGAAGCCCCATGCAGAACGAATAGTATTCTGAGAGCTTGGGCATGAGCGTGACAACGTCCGCCGCATAGTTGGCCAGGAAGGTGAAACCGTAGGGAAAGACCACGAAGTAGCCGAAGCAGGCCCCGGATACGAAGCAGAGCGCGGTGAAGAAGGCCACGGGAATGGCCAGCTTGCGCTCGTTCTCATAGAGCCCGGGCGCTATAAAACTCCATATCTGGTAAAAAATATAGGGGCTTACCAGGAAAATGCCCGCCACAAAAGCGGCCTTCATGGAGATGAAGAACCCTTCGGTCAGGGCGGTGGTGATAAGCTCGCTCTTGGGAGGCAGAACAGTCTTCAACGGGTGGAGCAGAATCTCCAGGATGCGCTCGGCAAAGGCGAAGCTGATCCCGAAGCCCACCAGGGCCGCAAGGATCGCGCGCGTCAGGCGCGAACGGAGCTCTTCCAGGTGTTCCAGGAGGCTCATTTCATGCCCGGGCCCAACCGATCCGGGGGCTGCGCTCACGCCTTTCCGCCCTTGAGCTGTGGTTCGTCCTGCTGAAGCGAGTCAAGACCCGACCCCAGGTCCGCCAGAATCGGACTGGCTATGAAGACCGAGGAATAGGTGCCGGTGACCACGCCGATGATCATGGCCAGGGCGAAATCTCTGAGCACGCTGCCGCCGAAGAGGAAAAGGGCGACCACCGTGAACAGGGTGATGAGCGAGGTGAGCATGGTGCGCGAAAGGGTCTGGTTCACGGCGCTGTTAATAAGCGAGATCAACGGTTCATCCTTGGAGCCGTGCAGGCGTTCGCGGATGCGGTCGTACACGATGATGGTGTCGTTAAGCGAGTAGCCAAGAATGGTCAGCAGCGCCGCCACCACGGTCAGGTCGAACTCCAGGTCGAAAATGGAGAAGAAGCCGATGGTGAGCACGATGTCGTGGATGTCCGCCACCAGCGCGCCTAGGGCGAACTTGAGCTTGAGCACCCAGCACAAGATGAGGGTGATGGCCATCGCCCCGATGATCAAATAGCCGGAGGAAAGGCCCAACTGCCGAAAGGCCCAGACGCCAACGCCCAGACCCGCGGCCATGGAAATCGCGGCCACCAGCCCGCGTTGCTCGAACCGCCATGAAATGTAGACGGCAATGAGGAGCACGGCCCAAAATATGGCGTTGAGCGCCCCTGCTTTCAGGTCCTCGCCCACCTTGGGTCCGACCACTTCCAGACGCTGCACTTCAAACGCGCCCTCGCCCATGCTGGCCTTCAGAGCCTGGTCGACCTTCACGCGCACCTGTTCCAGGGGCTCGCCCTTTTCGGAGGCGCTTATCAGAAAGGAGTTATCCTTGTCCTGGCCCATGCGCTGCACCGTGAGGTGGGGAAGCCCGGCGGAGTCCAGGGGCTTCTTGATTTCGTCCGGGGTGACCGTCTTGGCGAATTTGAGCTGGATGGTCATGCCGCCGGCGAAATCCACGCCGTAGCGTGGTCCGCCCTTGATCACCAGGGATGCGATTCCGGCCAGCACCAGCAGGGCCGAGAGTATGTAGGCGTACTTGCGGTAGCCGAGAAAATCGAAGTTGACGTTCGGCTTGATGAGCTCAAATCCCATGGATTCCCCCAAAACGGAAAGTGGCGCCTGAAGCGGCGCAAGTGGAGTGAAATCGGCCTTTTCGCGAGTGTTGTCAAGCCTTGGAAGGGCCGCCCCGCCCGTCAATGCGGATGCCATTCGCCGGGCGGGCATACCAAGGCAAATCCGCCCGGGGATGCATGCGGCGCACATCCGCGCCGGCAATGCCGCGCTGAAGCGCCAGACACGGGAGCAGCGCCACGGGCGCCTGCCAGCTCAGCTTTTGCCGGGTGATTTTTTTGAGGTGTCTTTTGCCGATGTACTCGGTTTCGACACTTTACGCGTGAGCTTCTTGGCTGGCTTGTCCACCTTCCTTGCGGAAGGGGTGATATCGGTGAGAGCGGGAAGCGGGCTCACCCCTCGGAAGTCCTCTTCAACAGAGCGGATGGGCAGCGGTTCCACCGGAGCCACACGCTCTTTCACAACCAGGTTGGGCATGGCCTGAACGCCGTCAGGAGAACAGAGTTGTCCGCCCTTGACGACCAGAGCCACAAAAAGTCCCACAAGGAGGATGAGCTTGAAGTTGAAGATCCGCATCGTACTCCTCAAGAAATTCGGCGTGAGGTAGCGCCTCACGGGAGGTCTCGATCGGATACACCCAGCCAAATCCTTTGGCAAGCGATGCACTGACACTCTCCATTATTTTATACATGAGGTGGAGCGAGCCTGAACGGCCAACGCGCGGAAACTTATCTTTTTCATCAATAAATTCAGTGACAAAGGCAACAAAAAACGCGGGAGACAAAAAGCTCCCGCGTTTTTCCGATCAAGGGGCAAGCTCAATCGCTATTTGATGTAGCGCATGAAGCCGGAGCCCGGGGTCATGATCACCCTGCCGTTGTCGTGCAGGGATTTCTTGTAGGCCTCCATGCTGCGCATGAAGCTGTAGAACTCGGGAGACTGGCCCAGGGACTCGGCGTAGGTCTTGGTGGCCTCGGCGTCGCCCTGGCCGCGCAGGACCTCGGACTCACGCTGGGCCTCGGCCAAAAGCACTGTCCGCTCCCTGTCCGATCCGGACTTGATCTTGGCCGACTCCTCCTGGCCCTCGGAGCGGTAGAGCTTGGCCTGGCGCTCGCGTTCGGCCTTCATGCGCCCGAAGATGGCCTTCTCGTTCTGGGCCGGAAGGTCCGTGCGTTTGACGCGCACGTCCATGATCTGCAACCCGAAGTTCTTCACGGTCTCGTTCACGTTGCTGGTGACGATGGCCATGATTTCGGCCCGGCGCGAAGAGACCACCTCCTCCATGGAATAGCTGCCGATGGCCACACGGACTTCGGCGTAGATGAGGTCGTCCAGGCGGGCCTTGGCCCGTCCTTCGGTGCGCAGCGTGCGGTAGTAAAGCAGCGGGTCCACGATGCGCCACTTAGCGTAGTTGTCCACCACCAGGGCCTTCTTCTCCTTGGTGAGCACCTCGGCGGGGTTGGCCTCGTAGTTCAAGACCCGCGAATCGATGTAGACCACGTTCTGGATGAAGGGCAGCTTGAAGTGCAGCCCAGGCCCCAGGGTGCCGCCTATGGGCTTGCCCAGTTGCAGGACGATGGCCTGCTGGGTTTCGTCCACGGTGAACATGGACTGCATGACCAGGATTGCCGCGACCAGGCCCGACAGGGCGAGAATGACTATTCTGCGCATGGCTATTTCCCTCCCTTGTCGCCGGCTTTCACACGGCCCTGGCGGTCCAGGGGGAGGTAGGGCACGGCATGCTTGAGCGCCTCGTCCGACAGGATGATCTTCTCAAGCTCGGGATTGGCGAAGATTGTCTCCATGGTCTCGATGAACATGCGTTCCTTGGTGATGTCCTTGGCCTTGTTGTATTCGGCCAGAATGGAAAGGAACCTGGCCGCTTCGCCCCTGGCCTTGCGCACCACGGATTCCTTGTAGGCCTGGGCGTCGTTCAGCATGGACGCCGCCTGGCCGCGGGCCTTGGGAATGATGTCGTTGGAGTAGGCCTCGGCCTCGTTTATCACCCGGTTCTTGTCTTCCATGGCGCTGGCCACGTCCTTGAACGCCTCCATGACGTCCTTGGGAGCGTGCACGTCCTGGAGCTGCACGGCCACCACCGTGACGCCGGAGTTGTAGCGGTCCAGGATGGACTGCAGGAGTTCCTTGGTGGTGTTCTGGATTTCGAGCTTTCCGGATGTCAGCACGGAGTCGATGGTCTTGTTGCCGATGACCTCGCGCATGGCCGCTTCGGCAGCCGCCTTCGTGGTTCCCCTCGGGTCTTGTATACGGAAGAGCCACTCGCCGGGCTCGCCGATCTGGTACTGCACGATGAACTGCACATCCACGATGTTGTCGTCGCCCGTGAGCATGAGCGCTTCCTCGGGAACGGCTTTGTACTGGAAGGCTCCATCCTGTTTCTGGCCGATGGTCTTATAACCGATTTCCACCTTTTGGATTTCCGCCACCTTGGGGGTCAGCACGCTTTCCACCGGAAAGGGTATGTGGTAGTGCGGCCCAGGCCCGGTGGTGCGGTCATAGGCGCCGAAGCGCTTCACCACGCCGACCTCGCCCGGTTCGACGATGTAGATACCCGAGAGTAGCCATAAGACTACCACGACAATAGCAATCAACTTCGGCCCGCCGGGGACTCGGAAATTGAAATCGGTTAAGCGTTTGAACTCATCGCCCAGGTTCTTGAAATCAGGCCCCGAGCCGAATTGCCGCTGCCGTTTGTCCTGCAGTTTTTCCCAATCCCAGTTCATCCAGTAACTCTCCCGTGCAAAACGGACGATGAAATCATGAAGCCCATCTCGCCAGACATTTTTCGTGCATACGACATCCGAGGGATCGTGGACAAGGACTTTGATCCCGAATGGGTGGAAGTTTTCGGCCGCGCATGCGGCGCATACTTCCTCAAACACGGTTTTCCGCGAGCCGTCATCGGCCACGACACCCGGCTGTCATCCCCTGAGTATCAGGTACGCCTCGCCAAGGGAATGGCTGAAACAGGTGTGGACGTCATTCTTGTGGGCATGGTCTCCACCCCCGTGTGCTATTTCGCGGCCAAGCATCTGGACGTCAACGCGGGGGTGATGGTCACCGCCAGCCATAATCCGCCGGAGTTCAACGGATTCAAGGTGATAGCCGGGCCGTCCACAATCTATGGCGATGAGATCCAGGACCTCTACCGGATCATGGCCGAAGGAAATTTCCCCAGCGGCAAGGGGCTTATCACCCAGCACGACATCACGCCCAGCTATGTTTCCGCCCTCTCCTCCCAGGCCAGGCTCTCGCGTCCGCTGAAGGTGGTGGTCGACGGCGGCAACGGCGCGGGCGGCCCGGTCACGGTGGACGTGTTAGAGGCCATCGGGGCCCACGTGGTGCCCATTTTCTGCGAACCGGACGGAACCTTCCCCAACCACCACCCGGACCCGGTGGTGGAGAAATACATGACCGTGCTCATAGACAGGGTGAAGGCCGAGGGGGCCGCCTGCGGCATCGGCCTGGACGGCGACGGCGACCGCCTGGGCGTGGTGGACGAAACCGGCAGGCTCATGTTCGGCGACCAGCTGCTGGCCATCTACGCCCGCGAAGTGTTGAAGGACCACCCCGGGGCCACGGTCATCGGCGAGGTGAAGTGCTCGCACCTGACCTACAAGGACATCGCGGCCCACGGCGGCAATCCGGTGATGGGAGCCACGGGGCACTCACTCATAAAGGCCCGCATGCAGGAAACCGGGGCCAAGCTCGCGGGCGAAATGAGCGGGCACATGTTTTTCGCTGACCGCTACTTCGGCTACGACGACGCCACCTATGCGGCGCTCAGGTTCCTGGAAGTGCTGGACCGCAACCCGGACAAGACGGCCGGGACCCTGCTTTCGGACTGGCCTAAGACCTACAACACCCCGGAGATCCGCTTCGACTGTCCGGAGAAGATCAAGTTCGAGGTGGTCAAAAGGGCTCAGGAGCATTTTCGCGGTCTGTATGAGATGATCGACGTGGACGGCGCTCGCATAGTGTTCGACGACGGCTGGGGGCTTATCCGGGCCTCCAACACCCAACCAGTGCTGGTGCTTCGCTTCGAAGCGCAAAGCCCCAAACGCCTCGATGAAATCCGCGCCCTCATCGAAACGCCCCTGCGATCCTGGATCAAGGAAATGAGCTGACCATGCGCAAACGCTGGAAATGGATTCTGGGCCTTGCCCTGGCCCTTGTCGCGGTGGCTGTGTTCGTCAAGCAAGGCGGGGGGGACAAGGAACCCAAGGTTCTGGCCACGGCCGAGGTCAAGACGGGAGACGTGCGCAAGGTGCTCCAGGCCACGGGCATCGTGAAGGCCCAGGTGGGGGCCATCGTGCGCATAGGAGCCAGGGCCACCGGCACCATAAAGGAGATGCGGGTGCGCGTCGGCGACCTGGTCACGGCCGGGCAGACCATCGCCCTCATCGACGACCGCGAGCTCCAGGCCCAGCGCGACCAGGCAGAGGCCACCCTGCAAAAAGCCCGGGCCGAGAAACAGCGCGTGGACGACGTCTACCCCAGGCGCATCGCCGAAGCCGACGCGCAATTAAAGCTGGCCGAAGCCCAGCACGACTACGCCAAGGCCAACTCGGCCCGGCAGACGCAGCTCCTCAAGCAGAACCTGGTCTCTCGCGACACCCAGGAAGCCGCCATGCGCGAGGAACTGGTAACGGCAAACACCGTCCGGGCCAGAAGAGCCACCCTGGACCTCACCAAGACGGAATTTTTGAAGGAAAAGATCAAGGCCGAAAAGGCCGTGGAAGAATCGGACGCGGCCCTGGCCACCATCGACACCCGCATCACCTACACGAAAATAGTAACGCCGATTAACGGCGTGGTGAGCCAGGTGACCACCCAGCAGGGTGAAACCGTGGTCGCGGGATTGCAGGTGGCCAACCTCATCACCGTGCTCGACCCAACGCGCCTTGAGATGTGGATCTACGTGGACGAGACCGACGTGGGCCAGGTGAAGCCGGACATGCCCGTGGACTTTCGCGTGGACGCCTACCCGGACACCGTTTTCAAGGGCGATGTGGACACCATCTACCCCCAGCCGGAAATCCGCGACAACATCGTCTACTATCAGGCCCTGGTGCGCTTAAGCCCCGAGGAAGCCACCAAGCTCAGGCCCGAGATGACCACCCAGTGCCAGATCGTGGTGCAGGAGAAGGCCGGGGTGCTGGTCATCCCCAATTCCGCGCTCAAATGGGTGGACAACCAGCAGGCGGTCTTCTTGGTGGAAGGCGGCAAGGCCGTGCGGGTTCAGCCCGAACTCGGCCTGTCCGGACTGCACGACACCGAGGTTCTCTCCGGGCTCAGCCAGGGCCAGAAAGTGGCCACCCAGATTCTTTTGCCCTCAAGCGGCAAGAAATCGTCGGCGCCCGCAAGCGGAGGCCCTCCGGGCGGCGCGCCCAGGGGCCGGTGACCGGACCGTCGCGTTCATACACTTGACCGGCGGGCAGGCCTCCCCTGGGAGCCTGACCCGCCGGTCATTTTGTGTCCCTCAAGCATCGCGTCCCTGCCTGCTTTCGGGCCGGGCGGCCACGCTGCCACCGTCTCCCATTATCCGAGCCTTGACAGGGTTTCCCCATCGCGGCCACGGTACGACTCCGGCCTAGGCGTAGTCGCGTCTGAACCGGTGCAGGCCTTCCGTGACCATACCGGCCAGATAGAGCACTCCGTTGAGCATCACCGGGATCATGTCCGGGAACATGCTCTTTTCATCCATCAACACTTCTTCGGGCTCCTGTGCCTCCTCTCCCCAGACCCGGCCGGTCCAACGCTCGTAAAGGTCGTGGGCCTCGGGTTCGTGGCTGGAGAGGGTGAGCGCCTGGCTGACGCTCCGCTTGGCCAACTCCGGATCGCGCTTGAAGTGGTACGCCTTGGCAAGCTCCAGGTGCGCCTTGGCATCGTCCGGGCAGAGCCAGATGGCGTTCTTGAGCGCCATGAGCGCTCCGTCCCAGTCCCTCTCCCTGGCCAGGCGCATCCCCAGGGTGACGAAGGGGTTGAATCCGTACGGATCAGCTTTGAGTATGGCCAGAAATTCATCCTTATACCGCTCGAACCGGGCACCTTTGGCGCTTATGTCCGCTGCCCGGGTGAGCGCCTTGCGGTAGCGGACCTCGTCGCCAAGGGCCAGCCAGCAACGCGCTAATCCCAAATGCGCCTCGGCCAGCAGCGCGTTTATCTGTACCGCCCTGGTGAAACACTCCACGGCCTGGCCGTATTCCTTCGTGGCCATAAGGCGCATGCCCAGCTCGTAATGGTGTTGTGCGTCATCGGGTGTTTCCAGCGCCTTTTCAAGTTTCGGCAGAGCTTCCTCCGCCCTGCCCTGCTCGGCCAGTTCCCTGCTCTGCGCCACATCCCCCATTTCCTCGCGCAGAAAACAGGCGGCCTGGCGGGCCAGTGTCAGGTGCTTGAAAAAGGTGTCCAGCGAGTACGGGCGAACCAGAAAACCGGCGCAGCCAAGCCTAATGGCTTCCATCACCCTGTCCCGCCCGGCCGAAGACGTGGCCAGGATGACCGGGATATGGCGCAGCACGTGATCGGATTTGAGCGACTGGACGAAATCCCAGCCCGCTCCGTCCTCCAGAATATCGTCCACGATCACCACGTCCGCACCGTATTTGAGCAGATGCTCGCGGGCGGCCCTGCCGCTCTGGACGGCCCGTGACACGTGAATTTTGGCGTTTTTTAAGCTTATGCGGTCTACCCTGGCATGCCCCTCGTTGGCGGAAACGACCAAGGCCGTGCGCAGGGGGGCTTGGAGAGCGGCGTTCCGGACAGCGTTCATAGTGGACCTCGCGTCGTCGGATGCGGCGGATGAAAGTGTCCGCCGATTGCGAAACGGTATCTTTCAAAGGCTCAAGATATCCGCTCCGCAATCTCCTCTCCCTGCCAAGGGTATCGGAGGGTTCCGGAAATGCTTTAGGGCTTAAGTGAGTTTGACCGGACCAACTTAAACGCCCCGGAAGGACTCGCGTGACGCGCTGTCACGTTTACCTCCGGGGCGTTCAAGCCTCGGCCATCACGGCCAGGCGAGGGATGCTGAGTCTTAAAAATACGGGGCGAGCAGATTTCCCCATATCTTATATCCGCTCTGATTCAAATGCATACCGTCCTTGCTGATTTCCTTTTTCATGTTTCCGTCTGAATCCGTAAACGAAGCGTTGAAATCGAGTAAAACAACATTCGGATGGGTGCTGACCACACCACGAATGGCGGAGTTAAAGGAAGCTACTGATGCGTTGTCTATTGCTTGCAGCTGGGGGAAAGCCGTCCAATTCACCGGGAAAAGAGTCTCGGCATATATCTTTGTACCAGGAGATTCCACCTCGATTGTCGACAAGATGGAATCATAGGTTTTTGAAAACAAATCGACTGATCCAGACTGAATGTCATTTGTGCCTGTCATGATGAACACGGACTTGGGATGAATGCTTGCCGCTTTTGATGCACTTTGCAGTGCGCTTGATGACGTTGATGCTGTTACGGCAAGGTTCGTAACGCTCCCTGGAAGATAGTCAGGAAAGTTGTTGAATCCATACAACATCGAATCCCCTATAAACACAGTTCCAGCCGATGATGTTGTTTGAGCACAGACTCCACTCTGGAATAAAGCAAATACTAAAAACACAAATGACATTGCAAAGTATTTCAATTTTGCCCCTCCTGTGAAATGAATTCCAGCGTACAGTTCTCTGTGCAGACACAAACAACCCTCGGCGTGCTGCCGCCACAAACCTCCAATATAAAATACTAAAAGCACAAGGATTTTCCTGGACAAAACCTCTCCAGAGACAGTTAGTCCATCCTGTTAATCGAATATATCAATCATATCAACACCAAAATCTTAATATCAGGAAAAGTAGGGAAATGCGCAGTGACCATTCGCTCAAGCTCAACAGAATGTCTGTCGCAAAGTTGAATGAGACACATTGAGTACTCCCACACTCCAAACTTGATCTACAAACTATTCATTTTATATTTACTACCACCCGTATCTATACAACATCCAACAGCAAGCATGTGCGTCAACATACTCGCTACGCACCACAAAAAAACATTGCAACATCTCAATCAACAGTGCGCTGCCAATTCGTTGAAAGAGAAGAAACAGCCTGATGCTGGCCTGGTGGACAACCATGAAGAGTGGCTGCCTCGCCACGCGAGAGAAGAGAAGTTGAGCTGCTAGACGGATGAATTGAGGACAAGCCCAGGCTTCAACCCGGACTGTTCATAGCCTGAAGTCTGGCCGGTGCGCCTGCGGGACAGCGAACGCTTCGAGCGTGGGGAAACCGCGGGGTTTGAGGCAATCTGAGCCTGGGCATCCTGGCCTGAGGTGAGCGTCTGTTCGGTGGCGGAAGTGCCCGAGCCAGTGGAATATTCGGTGATCAACCTGCCGTTCTCGTCCACCAGGGCTCTTGACCCCGACGCGGCCTCATCGAGCATGTCCTGCAAATCCTCGCTGGCCTGGTCCATGAGCGATGCACCCTCATCGGTGCTGCCCGCCTGGAACGTGTCCGCCAGCGAAGAGAGTGCCGTACCAACCGTAATGTTCAGATCATTCGTGGCCTGTTCGACGTCCGCAGCCAGAAAGGTCTCGTCCTTTCCGTTCTGGAAGTAGCCGTTGATGGCCTGATTCAGCTCGCCGTTGAAATAGGCCATGGCCTTGTCGCCGGCCGCGATGCCGAAGGAGCGGTCGATGAACTCCAGCGAGTCCACGAAGCCCTGGCCGATCTCGTCCTCGCTTAAAGGCCCGGAACCGGCCCGGTTGGTGACAATGCCCATCACCGTGCGCGCTGCCTGATCCCCGAAGTTGTCCTTCACGAAGTCCACCGCGTTGGTGATGGCCGTCTCCAGGCCAGCGTCCTCCACGGTGCGCTTGGCGCCGTCCTTTGTGGCGCTCTGGGCGGAGCGGCGGGTCAATTCGTGGGCGAAGCCCTGCACAGCCTCTGCTTTCAGAGGATTGTAGGGCGTAAGCGAGATGCCCGTAAAAAGGGCGTTGTTCACCTGCGTGATGCTCATAATCGTATCTCTTCAAAGATATTCGGCATAACCCGCGTGAACTTTAGGGTTGCCCCCCTCCCCTGGCGCGGGTACACACCGGCACCATGAACGGCTGGACGGGCACCATATTGCGGGTGGACCTCTCGACGGGAAGCGTCACCAGGGAAGCGTCCGACAGCGAGGTCTTGCGCCGAAACATCGGCGGCAAAGGCCTGGCCGGGCATTATCTGGACCCCTTCATCCACCTGCCCTGGAACCATCCGGACATGCCCTTGTGCCTTTTCACCGGCCCCCTGGTGGCCACCATAGCCCCCACCTCCGGCCGGGCCTGCCTGGCCACCCGCTCCCCCCTCACCGGGACCTTCAGCGACGCCTCCGTGGGCGGCAGCCTGGGCACGCAGCTGAAAAAGGCCGGACTCGACGGAATCGTCATCACCGGCCAGGCAAAGCACCCTATCGGTATCGTCATCGAGGACGGCTCCGTCCAGCTCCGGGATGCATCCTTCCTTTCCGGCCTCACCCGCGCCCAGGTGCGTCAGTCCCTGGACTTCAAAGGATCAATGGCAGTTGTGGGACCGGCCGCCGAATCGGGCGTCAAGTTCTCCTGCGTCATGGTGGACGAACACCATGCCTTCGGGCGCGGCGGCATGGGCCTTTCCTGGGCGGCCAAGAACCTGAAGTACCTGGCTGTCAAAGGTTCGGGCAAGGTCCGCGTGGCCGACCCGGAAGGCTTGAAGAAAGCCCGCGAGGACATCTTTCGCCTGGTGGCCGCATCCCCCGTGCTCTCCGGCGGACACGGCTTCTCCTGCTTCGGCACCGGCGCCCTCTACGACCTGATGGATTCGCGGCGCATGATGCCCACGGACAACTTCAGGGCCTCACACTTCGACCCGGCCGGAAACCTGAACGCCGTGCGCTACAAGGAAACCTACCACACCAGCAAGCACGGCTGCCGGGGCTGCCACATCCAGTGCAAGAAGGTGGCCGAGGACGGGCGTTCCATGCCCGAATTCGAGACCATGTCCCACTTCACGGCCCTGATCGGCCTTGAGGACATGGAGCTGGTGGTCGCGGCCAACGCCCTGTGCAACGACCTGGGCATGGACACCATCTCCAGCGCCGTGACCCTGGCCTGCCACGCCGAAATCACCGGCGAGCGCCTTACCCCCTCGCGCGTACTCGAACTGCTCAACGAAATCGGCCACGGCCGCCTTCCCGAACTGGGCCTTGGCGCCGCCGGGTACGCCGCCGCCAAGGGGCGTCCCGAAACCGCCATGACCGTCAAGGGCATGGAACTGCCCGCCTACGACCCGCGCGGGGCCTACGGCATGAGCCTGGCCTACGCGCTGTCCACCCGGGGGGGCTGCCATCTGCGCGCCTATCCGGTCAGCCACGAAATACTTCGCAAGCCCGTGGCCACGGACCGCTTCAGCTTCCTGGGAAAGGCCCGCATCATAAAGATAGCCGAAGACGCCAACGCCGTGGTGGACTCGTTAACAGCCTGCAAGTTCATCTTCTTCGGCGCCTCGCTGGAAGAATACGCCCACGCCTACCAGGCCGTCACCGGCGAGCCGTCCTCGGCCCAGGACCTCCTGCGCCTGGGCGAGCGCATCTACTACCGCGAACGCATCATGAACGCGCGGTTGGGCTTCACCAGCGCCCACGACGACATACCGGCCCGGTTCTTCGAAGCCCCCGGCGAACACGGCCTAGCGCAAGATATCCGCCCCGTGCCCCGCGAAGAATTCCTGGAGGCCAGGGCGAAATATTACGCCATACGCGGGCTGACCGAAGACGGAATGCCGAAGGAAGAGAAGGCGAAAGAATTGGGATTGGAAGAGAGTTTCCGGGGGAAACCCCTTTTGTGAACAAAAGGGGTTTCCCCCGAGCCCCCTTCCCCAAAAAACTTTTATGGGCTTCGCGTCCGTGCCCGGACGTATTGCCATAGAGCGACGCGAAGCAGTTGCGGGTCCAGGGGGATCATCCCCCTGGCGGGAGAGTCCAGAGAGGGCGGCGCCCTCTCTGGCCGCCGGAGGCATCCAAACTCTTCAACGCCCTCTCTGGCCGCCAGAGGCACCACATGAAACGACTGCTCACGAAATACGCCGACAAAATCGCGGCCGCCCGCCTGGCAGCGCCTGGAACTCCGCTCCTGGCCGGCCTGGACGACGCCCTGGTGTTCAGCAGGGAAGCGCCGGAAGCCGAGGTCCTGGCCGGGGTCTTTGCGCGCATGAGCATCAACTCCCTGCTCTTTCTGCCCCCGGCCGAGCCTTACGCCACCATCGTGGACTTCCTGGCGGCCCGCTCAGACGGGGCCATAACGCCGAGCGATTGCGAAACCCGGACATTTTTGCACGACCTGCCCGTGGTGGCCGAGTTCACTGCCGAGGCCATCGCCTCCGCACTGAAGCGCCGCAAGAGCGTCATCGTGCCGGGCGTGGGCGTGGTGGCCCATGGAACAGTGAGCCCCGAGCAGGCCTTCGTGAGCGCAAGCTCCGTGTGTTTTGCCTGCTTCGTGAAGTTCTTCGCGGACTACCTGTCGCTTTGCCGCTGCGACAAGCCCGACGAGGAATACACGGCAGCCTTCAAAAGGGCCGCCCAGTTCCTGCCCCCCATGCACCACCGTGCGCCGGACTTGCTGGCCGGGCCTTTCGAGAACCGCGACGCCATTGTCAGGGCCATGGATCAGGCCGGCAAGGCGACCGTGGGTTTCGGGCTGGTGGACTCGTTTTTCGGAAATATTTCGTACTGCCACGACGACGTGCTCTACATCAGCCAGACCGGCTCCTCCCTGGACGAGCTGCCGGACTGCGTAGACCCCTGCCACCTGGACGGATCGACCTGCGCCGGACTCACCGCATCGAGCGAACTCATGGCCCACCAGGGGATCGTGCTGAAAACCAGGGCCAGGGCCATCCTGCACGGGCATCCCCGCTTCGCCGTAATCATGTCCATGGACTGCGACAAACAGGCCTGCGACAAGATCGGTCGCTGCCACATAGAGTGCACTGAGCCGAGATTCGTCTGGGACGTGCCTGTTGTGCCGGGCGAAGTGGGCACCGGGCCACGGGGGCTGGTGAACACCCTGCCCCCAGCCATGACCGGCAGGCGCGGCGTGATCGTCTATGGGCACGGGCTGTTTGCCGTGGGCCGGGAGGATTTCCGCGAGCCTTTCGCCACGCTCTTGGAAGTGGAGAACTACTGCCGGGAGGAATATTTCAGGCGCGTGGAGAAGTTAAGCGCCTGAGCGATGAGGGTTTAGAGGGGATCTGGACCGCCGCCGTCTCAAATCACTTTTTCTTGTCGTTCTTTCTTCCCACCGCCCATTTCACCTGCCGGCAGAACCCCATGAGCAGGTTGAACTCGTTGCGCTTCAACTTCACGCGTTCCACAAAGGCCCGAATCGGCAGCATCCAGTAGTCGGGATTGTCCTCCTTCAGGAAGTCTATGGCCAGCAGGGTTTCCCTGAGTTTGGCGAACAGGGCCTCGCGCTCCTTGTGCGTGGCCGCCCGAGACGTGCTTTGGGTTGCCCCGGCATTGCCCACCTGCCCGGCTGGGATTCTGGTTGCTGGCGAGCACAGCGCATCGCTTCCGGGATGCTCCACAGAGTTTTCCAGGCCCATCGACTCGCCTTCTGCCGCCTGGCTGGCCGCGCCTCGCCTCGGTTTCGCCAGGCTCGCCTTCATGAATTCGTACAGGAGAATGAGCACTGCCTGGGCCAGATTGAGCGAGCTGGCCTCCTCGGCTGTTGGGATGGTGACCAGGCGGCCGCAGACCTTGGTTTCGTCGTTGGTGAGCCCCTTGTCCTCCGGGCCGAAAAGCACCGCCACTTTGGCGCCGGATTTGAGTTCCGCGACGGCCCGGGAGGCAGCTGTCTCGGGAGTGAGCAACCCCTTTCGCCAGCCGCCGACGCGGGCCGTTGTGCCGTAGACCGTCTCGAACGGGGCCAGGGCCTGTTCCAGGCCCTCAACAACCTTCATCTTGTCGAGGATGTCCTGGCCCTTGGCCGTGGCCAGGGCGCGGGCCCGGCCTTCGTCCCACTCCTGGGGGCTCACCACGATAAGCTCGCAGCACCCCATGTTGGCCATGGCCCTGGCGGTTGACCCCACATTTTCCGAGAACTTGGGCCGAAAGAGCACTACGGCCAGATTCGTAAGCATTGTCTCGCCTCCGTGGCCGGGGGCTGTAGCGCCACCCGGCTTGGCTTGCAAGCCCAGTGATGGTACCAGCTCTTTTTTCAGTTACCCTGGCGAGCCATCGCCCGCCAGCAAATCGTCTTGCGAATGCCCGGCTGCGCCGTTTGAAGCAGTATGCGGTGCGGGCGTTTTCATATTCCCGGAGGAACCATGGCGGTATCAGCGGAAAAGAACATCTACCTGGTGGGTCCCAGGGCCTGCGGCAAGACCACCATCGGCAGGATGCTGGCCAAGGCTCTGGGGCGGCCCTTCATGGATCTGGATGAGGAGTTCGTGGAGACCACCGGCCGCACCATCGCCGACGTGGTCGAAACCGAGGGTTGGGACAGCTTCCGTGAGCTGGAGACGGCCGTGCTGGCAGCGGTGGCCGAAACCCCGGGCAACGTGGTGGCCACTGGCGGCGGCGCGGTGCTCAAGGCGCGTAATCGCGAATTGCTTTCGGGCGGCGTGGTGGTCTATCTGCAGACGGACCCTGAAAAGGTTGTGGAGCGGCTCATGGCCGAATTAAAGCCCGACCAGCGTCCGGCCCTGACCGAGCTGTCGCTTGAAGACGAGGTGCGAAAGACCGTTCTCGACCGCGAGCCCTACTACATGGCCGTGGCCCATCTTGTAGCGCCGGACCGCCCCCTGGAAGAGCTGGCCGAACGCCTGGCCCAGGAGCTCAAGGATTGGCAGGAGTGATCTCCAGGCCGGAGATAGTCACGGCCAGGGGTTCCTTGTCCTCCGGGGCAAAGGTGTCCTCGGCTGAGCGGCGATTGTAGCGGGTGAATTCCAGGGCGATTTCCACGGTTCCAGGCGGCGCATCGAAGGGGACTTCGTAGCGCCTGAAGCCGGTGAGGCGCGCGGCCGTGGGGATATTCTCAAATTTCTCAACCGCACGCCCGTTCACAAGCACTGTAACGGTCTGGCCCTCGAGGGGGTTGGAAGCGGTCAGGGAGAGAACAAGGCGCTTTGGCGCCGCGAGGTTCAGCACAACAGAGGCCCTTGGCCCGAGAACCCATCTGAAATCCATGCCCGCAGCCCTTTCCACCGGCCTGAAACCGATGGCCGGAACGGCTGGCGGGTCCACAACCATAAGGTCAACCGGGAGAGCCGACGGGGCCTCCGCCCGATTGCCCGAGCAACAGGTGAGCGTGACCACTACCGCCAACAACAGCGATACTCGCAGCGTCATCAATACTGTCGTCCTTTGTGCCATACTGGCCATTGGAACCGGTTTGCGCTTCTACGACCTGGGCGTCCCGTCCATGTGGTGGGACGAAATCCTCGTGCCGCTCATCAGCCGTTTTCCGGCAACGTCCATTCTGGAATGGCTCCGCTTCGTGGAGGTGCACCCGCCGCTGTATTACCTGCTGACCAAGCTCGTAATGAACGTGGACGCGTCGGACCATGCGCTGAGGCTCTTGTCCGCCCTGCCGGGCGCTCTTTCAATATACGTCCTTTACCGGATGGGCAAAGAGCTTTTCGGTTCTCCCGCCGGGCTCGTGGCGGCCGGGCTTCTGGCCGTTAATCCCTACGCCATCTGGCTCTCGCGAATCGTAAGGCCCTACAGCCTTTTCCTGTTTCTTTTTCTTGTTTCGCTGTGGGCGCTTGGCCGCTGGATGCAGCGCGGAGGCGGCAGAGCCCTTCTGTGCGTGCTTGCCGCGAACCTGCTTCTATTCTGGACCCATTACATGATGGTGGTCTTAACCCCGGCGTTCGGCCTGGCCGTGCTGGCACGGTCATGGCCAAAGCTCAAGGATTTCTGGCTGTTCGTGGTTGGAACCGGCGCGTCCTTCCTCTCCATCCTTCCTTTTTTTCTACAGAACTTCGGCAAGACGCATTGGCTGGGCATCGCTTCTCCCCTGACCATCCTGGCCGGAGTGGGCGAAAACGCCCTGAAGCTGGCCTGGTTCTTCAAGGGTCCTCTGGGTTGGGGGCTCATCGCTCTGGCGATAGTTGGTTCCTGGCAGTGCGCCAGGCGTTTCAAAGCCTCGTTCTGGACAGGAATGGCCTTTGCCGTAATTCCTGTGGCAGTTGTCATGGCCGGGAAACTGGCATGGACCCATGAACCCCGATATTTCATCTTCCTCCTTCCCCTGTTGCTTCTGGCAATTGGAATTGCCATCCAGACGTTCTGCGGCTTTGATCGGCCCAGACTCGCTGTTTGGGCCGGACTGGGATTGACCGTGCTTATCGGGCTGGCGACGCTGTCGCACTCGGGTTCGCTGTATTCCGACAAGACGCTCTTCGGGCTCGATTGGATAAAATACAAGGTCGTGGCCCGGATGATTCCGCCCATAGTGAAAAACGGCGAGCCGGTCATTGTTTCCGAAGAAGGTTTGCAAAACGCCCTGGACTGGTACCTGGAACGCCAGGCAGGGCCGAATCCTCTGCGAAACGTACGGATTACGCCCCAGGACAAGGACATCATCGTCAATTTTCTCTGGTTCGAACGCCTGGGGCATCTCGCAGTAACCAAAGAGGAACTCGCGGATAAATTCCCGGGTTTGGTCGACGTGGGCACGGTGGACATGCTCACGTTCTACAAGGCGGTCCTGCCGCGCGACCCGGTACAGAAAGCCGTCACCCTGCCCTGGGAACGCGCTTTCTCCGGCCCGAAGGACGCATTAGGCGCAAGCCACGCCCTTGAGGGGCTCACCATGACGCCCTTCTGGGGAGGGGAACTCCAGCCGTCGGTAAATGGCGTTCCCGGATTCGTGGAATACGCGGTGGACACCCTTGCCCAGCAGCCGGTCGGGAAGATCGAGATATCCTACAGGTACAGCAATACCGGCCAGGGAAATATGATTCGCGTCATGGCCCGCTTCGACGACGAACCCTGGGTTCAGGCCATGGAAAGCCACGGGCCCGACCCGCACTTTTACCGCCGGACGTTCCTGGAAAGGACCGCTCCTTTCAAACGGTTGACCGTGCGGGTGGAAATGACCTGTTCCATGATCACCGCCCAGTACCCCGGCGGCAATCTCGGCTCGCTCACCTTGAAGGAAGTCCTGATCGCCCTTGGCGAGAAGTGATCCTCGCGCCCTACCTAATTCATATGCACTGCGCGGCCCCCTGACCCCGCATGGGCGACACCTCGAACTGCCCGGTGGACTCCAGCACCGCCCGCCAATAATCCGACCCCAGGTCGAGCTTCTTGCGCTTTCTGGTCACCAGTTCCAGGGGCAGGTGCACGAACCGGCCGTATACCTTGCTCACCACCATCCCGGTTTTTCCGGCCATGGCCGCGTGCACCGCGAACTGCCCCAGAAAGCCGCAGTAGACGCGGTCGTTGGAGTTGGCCGGCACGGAGCGGATCATGTAGCTGGGGTCGATGTATTTGAGCGTCAGCGGCATGCCGCGCTCTTTGGCATAGGCTGTAATTTCGCGCGAAAGAAGCGTGGCGATGTCGCCCAGCACCAGATTGCCCGATGCGTCGGTGTGGCCGGACTGCTGCAGCAGGTGCTGGCCCGCCCCCTCGGCCACCACGATCAGGGCGTGTTTTCTGGCCTTGAGGCGTTTCTCCAGGGAAGGCAGCAGGCCGTTCTCGCCCAAAAGCTGGAACTGGTCCTCGGGCACGAGCACGTAGTTCACCTCTTTGAGGGCCAGGGTGGCCTGGGCCGCAATGAAACCTGATTCGCGGCCCATAAGTTTCACCAGACCCACGCCATTGAGGGCGGCCAGGGCCTCGGTGTGAGCGCAACGGATGGCCTCGGTGGCCTTTTCCACGGCCGTGTCGAAGCCGAAGGACTGGGTGACCAGGTTGACGTCGTTGTCGATGGTTTTGGGAACACCGATGACCGATATCCTGGAACCTCGCCTGGCCACTTCCTCATGGATCTTCTGGGCGGCTTTCAGAGTGCCGTCGCCGCCGATGACGAACAGCACCCCGATGTTGGAGCGCTCCAGGGCGTCCACGATTTCCTCGGGCTGCTGCGGCCCGCGCGAGGACCCGAGCATGGTGCCCCCGAACTCGTGGATGTTGGCCACGTTCTGGGGGGTGAGCTCCACTATCTCGTGGCCGTATTTGGGTATGAACCCCTGCAGGCCGAAGCGGATGCCCAGGGTGGCCGCCATATTGTAATTGTGGTGGGCCTCCATGACGATGGCCCGGATCACGTCGTTTATGCCCGGACACAGCCCGCCGCAGGTGACGATGGCCGCCTTCACCTTGGAGGAGTCGAAATAAATCCGTGAGCGGGGCCCGGCCGGTTCGAACAGGACGTCGTTTTCCTGGTCGCCCTCGTCCAGATCCTCGTCCGAGACCCGTATGGGAATGAGCTGGTCGTCAGGAACGAAATGGCAATAGGTGAGCGGCGAGGGGATGGTGGCAGCCCCAAGCGTCTTGATGCGGGTGTCGAGTCCTTTTTTCCTGGCGCGAGTGGGCATGGCTCCTCCGGTGCGTTTGGTCCTGTTCGACCAACGCTATAGCCCATCGCGCCACGAAATCAAAGGTTCGGGCGAAAATCATCACCTGGCACAGCCGATGTACATTTTTGTAGCATTGTCGCAAAATGCACATCGCTTCCTACAAATTTGTAGCGGCATAGTTTTCCCGCTCCCGCCTAGCGCTTAATCAGATGTTTCCGCACATGCGGCGGTAGTTGTCACACTCGGCCTTGCAGGTGAAGGGGCAGGGTTCCTTGGAGAACCATTTCCTGCCCGGGCACCAGAAGGAGCCCTTGAACGGTTCGTTGCACCCGCGCGAAGTGACCATCTTGCGCGACTTGGCGCCGAAAGTGATGTTGCCCTTGCTGGTGGAGACTGTCCACAGTGGTGCCATGGTCATACCCTCCGTTTTCAGGAGGGATTGTGCATAAACCGGACCATCTTGAGGGTGCTGGCGCGCCAGAAAAAAAGAGGATAGGTGTTTCGCCGCGTGGGCGCTTTGCGGCTCTGCTTGGCGCACCCATCACTTTACGGAGGTTTCCGTGGGCATACTCTCCTCAAGCGGCAGCTTCACCCGCTACGCGGTGCTCGAAGAACTCACCGGGCAGCTGACCGCGGAACTGCCGGAACGGCTGGCCAGGCATTCGTTCCGTGACATCGACAACACGACGGACGAACGCAGCTTCGGCTGGGTCTGCCTGGATGACTGGCTGGACAGCTTCTGGCGCGCCGCCCCTCCGGAAAAGGCCCACTACCTGGCCTTTTCATTAAGGCTCGACACGCGCCGGGTGCCCCCGGCCGTGTTCAAGAAGCACTTCCTGCTGGCGGTGAAGGCCGAGAAGGAAGCCATGAAGGAAGCGGGCAAGACGTTCATCACCAAGGACCGCAAGCAGGAACTGAAGGACCAGGTGATGCTCAAACTGCGCTCCAGGTTCCTGCCCATACCCGCGGTGTTCGACGCCGTGTGGAACCTGCGCACCAACCGGGTCTACCTGGCCACCACCAATTCCAAGGTGCGAAACCTCTTCGAGGACCACTTCGTGGCCAGCTTCGGGCTGAACCTGGAACCGCTGACTCCGTATTTCCTGGCCAGGCGCACCGTGGACGCTTCCCGCCACGCCCTGTTGGACGACCTCGAACCCAGCGCCTTCGCGGCCCCATAAGGAGCGCATCATGGACCTCATCAAGGCCGCATTGCAGGACGTGGTTCTGGGTCAGGATTTTCTGACCTGGCTGTGGTTCCGCTCGGAAAAGAGCGGCTGGCTCTTCAAGATGCCCGGCGGCGGGGAATTCAACGTCTATCTGGAGCAACGCATGTCCGTGCGCGGCGGTTCCGGGGACAACGTGGAGAAGGCCGTGGTCACCGGCCCCCACGCCGAATTCACCGAAGCCAAGCTGGGGCTTCGCAACGGCAAGCTGGTGGACAAGGCCGTGGTGCGTTTCGAGCGCGACGGCGCCACCTGGATGGTGCTTTTGGGATCGGACGATTTTACCCTGTCCGGCCTCAAGACCCCCAAGATCGAAACCCGCCTGGAAGAAGGCGACGACCCGGACGCGCCGTTTCTGGAGAAGATTCTCCTGGTGGAGCAGTGCATGGAATTCGTGGACGAGCTGTACAAACAGTTTTTGGAAGTGCGGCTTTCCACCAACTGGACCGACGAACTGCGGGCGTTCAGGAGCTGGCTGGCCGAACAATAGCCAGGACCATACTCAAAACCAAGCGGGGTTCACCGACTATTCGGTGGGTCCCGCTATTTTGTTGGAATCAATCGAAACGAAAGGTCGATCAAGTTCCGCTACAGCACTCACGCTTCTTGGGGGGTCGCCCTACTCGTTTCGCAAATACGGCCAGGCCTTGCCCGACAATATCCGCCACACTCCGGAAAGCGACATCACCAGGGTCAGCACGATGGCGGTCCCAAGCGTAATAAGCACCGGCCCGGCGAAGAAGCTCCACTCCACCTGCATGTAGCGGGTAACGAAAAACCACGACAACCCGGCCCCCAGAACCAGCGCCGCCACCCCTGCGGCCAGCCCGGCCAGCCCGTGCTCCCAGAGCATGATGGCCATCACGTCCAGGCGCGTGGCCCCGCAGACCTTGTAGATAACCGTCTCGTACACCCGTCTGGCCATGGCCGCCCGCAGGCTCTGGGCCAGCACCAGAAGTCCGGCCAGAAGGGTGACCACGGCCGAGGCCCGCACCGCCAGGGCGATCTGCCCGGCCAGCTTGCCCACGTCGGCCAGGGCCTCGTCCACCCGCTGGATGCTTATGTTGCCGAAACGCGAGCTCACCCGGTCATACACCTGGGAGACCGCGTCGGGCTTTGAGGAATCCACGTAGGCCGTGGCCAGGTAGCTCATGGGGTCGCTCTCGAGAACACCGGGGGAGAGAATAAGCGCGTAGTTGAGCGACAGGGAGAGCCAGTTGATGCGCCGCAGGCTGGCCACGGTCAGTTCCACCTCTCGCCCGAGGATGCTCACGGATAGAACGTCGCCCACGCCAAGCCCCAGCCCCTTGGCCACCTCGGCGTCCAGGGATACGAGCGGCGGCCCGGAATAGTCCGTCGGCCACCATGTGCCCGCCGTCAAAACCGTGCCGGAAGGCATCTGGCCGGAGTAGCTCAGGCTCCTGTCGCCGCGTACGGCCCAGGCCACGTTTTCCGGCACGTTCAGGTTCTCGGCGGGCACCCCCTTCACCTTCACGATGCGTCCGCGAAGCGACGGGGCGGTCTCCACCCGCGTCACTCCCTCGACAGAGGCCAGTATGTTTTTGAATTCGTCCAACTGGTAGGGCTGCACATCCAAAAAGAAGAATGACGGAGCCTGGGCCGGAAGTTCCTCGCGCATGGCGTGCTGGAAATTGGCGTCGGACAGGGCCACGGCGGCCAGCACCGTAAGGCCAAGCCCCAGGCAGGCCACCACCGGGCCGGTGGGATTGCCGGGCCGGTACAGCCCACGGATGGCCAAAGCGGCCCTGGGGTCGCGAGGGGCGGGCAGCAGGCGGGCCACAAGGCTTAAGGCCTTGGCCAAGAGCCAGAAGGCCACGGCGCAGGCTGCGGCGGAGCCGAGAAAGCCCCACCCCAGGCGGGAGTCCGGGGCGCTCATAAGCACCAGCCAGGCCAGGCACAAACCCATCAGTGCGGAAATCGCCACAGCAGCCAGACCCGCCCTGGAGCGCATGGGCGCGGCGTACCCCCGAAAGAGCGTCAGGGGCGACACCCTGGTGCGCGAGGACAACGGCGGCAGGGCGAAGGCCACGGCCGTGAACAGTCCGAACAGGCCGGCCACGCCAAGCGCCCCGGGATAAAGCCCGGCCTTGGGGGTTACCGGCAATATTGGGGCCAGGGCCGGGGCGCCGAAATAGCCCACGCCAGCTCCGGCAAGAAGCCCCAGGGCTATGCCCGCCACGGCCAGAAACATGATCTGCGGGAAAAACACCCAGAAAATGAGTTTGCCCGAGGCCCCGATGGCCTTGAACGTGGCTATGGTCCTGGTCTTTACTTCCAGATACCCGGCCACGGCTTCGGAAACGCCGAGCCCGCCTAAAAGAAGGGCCGACAAGCCCACCAGGGCCATGAGCCCGCCCAGGCGTGTAAAGCCCTCTTTGATGGTGGGGGCGGCTTCGTCCGCCGTGCGCACCCGGATGCCCGGGTCGTCGAAGGCTTGCTTGAGGATTTGCGCCGCCGCCTCGATGTTACGGGCGTCGGGCAGGGCCAGCCGGTACTCGTAGCGGACCATGCTGCCGGGCCGGGCCAGCCCGGTGCGCTCCATTCCAGTAAGGGACACCAGGAGCCTCGGGCCGAAGGCCAGCAAACGGAAAGCGCGATCCGGCTCCTGCAAAAGGACTCCGCGAACCTGGAACTGCGCGTCGCCCACGCCGATGGTATCACCCAGTTTCGCGCCGATTCTCGTCAACAAATCCGGATGGACAACGGCGCCAAACACGCCGTCCCGCTCGCCCAGAGCTTCGGCCAAGGGGATGGCCGGTGAGAGCGTCAAGGAACCCAGCAGCGGATAGGCGTTGTCCACGGCTTTGAGCGAGGTGAGCGCTCTTTTCCCGCCGGGAACCGAGTCGTTGAAGGCCATGGCCCTCATTTCCAGGACCTCGGAAACCCGGCCCAGTGGATCGACCAACCCGCGTTCCTCGGACTTCAGCGGCTTGTTGCTTAAGCTTATCTCGATGTCGCCGCCCGTGATGGACGCAGCTTCGCTGGTCACGGCGGCTCTGAAGGCCTCGGAGAGCGTGCCCACCGAGGCGATGGCGGCAACGCCGAGGGCCAGGCAGGAGAGGAAGGTCCACAGGCCGCGTATGCCGCCCCGCATCTCGCGCCGTGCCAGGCGAAGGGCAAGGGGCATGGGCATCATTTCCCCTGGCAGACCGGCTGCCCGTTCCAACACGAGAAGAGGCCACCTCTGGCCGAACACCAACGCTGAAGCCCAAAGCGCCACCCGGGAGCCGGCTTCCAGCCGTTCGCGAGCCTGTGCGCCGGGAACCGGGCCACAAGGTTCATCCCATTTGTTAGAAGTGCGACTGGCATTCGTAGAGTTCGTTGTTGCTGTTGGCTATGCAGGCCGCCCGCTGGTAGGGATCGCGGATGGTATTGCAGTAGGAGACGGCTCTGTTCCAGCGGATGTTGCACTGGTTGCGCACTCTGGCGGCATAGGCCTCGGGGCTTTCGTAGGGGCGCGGCTGTATGACCGTTCCCCCGAAATAGCGCTCATGGTGGCGGCGCCACTCCTCGGCCTCCCAGGCGCGGCGGGCGTCCTCGCGTGCCTGCCATTTCTGGCGTTCGCGCTCCTCCCTCCGCATCTCGCGTTCCTCGCGGCGGCGCTCGCGTTCGTAGTCGTCGCGCGAGGGCGGCGGACCGTACGGGTAATACGGCCCCTGGGCCAGAGAGGCCCCTGCCGGCAGACACGACGAGACGAGAATGGCAATGAGAAGAAACCTGCGGAAGCGGATAAACATGATTTTCTCCAAAACCGATATGTCGCCTTGTATTTCAGCACCACACTCCGGCGCGGGCAAGACAATTTTCGCTGGCTCCGGCAATCTGGTCGTCCGGCTTGACCTTGCGGTTACCCGGAGTCAAAATGGCACCGCCTGACGAATCGTTTTCACTGCCAACCGTTTTCAAGGAGCCTTACATGGCCGCCAAAACAAGCACCGTCTATTTCGCCAACCTCCGCGCCAGGGGCCCCAAGGAAAACAAACTCGCCCGCATAGGCAAGCTCTTCGAGCTGGCCGGGTTCAAGAAACTGGCCGGCAAGGAGGCCCTGGCAGCGGTCAAGGTCCACTTCGGGGAACTCGGCAACGACACCTTCGTGAGCCCGGTGCTCATTCGGGCCATCGTGGACAAACTGAAAAAATACGGGGCCAACCCGTTCCTCACCGACACGGCCACCCTGTACTCCGGTTCACGCCACAACGCGGTGGACCACCTGCGCACCGCGTTTCTGCATGGTTTCGGTCCTGAGACCTCGGGTGCCCCGATGATCATCGCGGACGGGCTGCGCGGCAACGACTGGAAAGAAGTGAGCGTCAAACTCAAACACTTCAAGAAAGTGAAGATCGCCTCCGCCATACTGGAGGCGGATTCGCTTTTGGCTGTCAGCCACTTCAAGGGCCACGAGATGGCCGGTTTCGGTGGCGCCATTAAAAACCTGGCCATGGGCTGCTCCCCTCCGGCCGGAAAGCGCGACCAGCACTCCCCCAGGTTCCAGGTCAGCCAGGGAGCGTGCATCGGCTGCGCCGAATGCCTGAAGGTCTGCCCGGAAAAAGCCGTGACGGTTGCCGCCAAGAAGGCTTCCATCGACAAGAAGCTGTGCATCGGCTGCGGCGAATGCCTGACCGTATGCCAGCCCAAGGCCATAAGCATGGACTGGGCCACGGAAATCGGCCCGTTCACAGAAAAAATGGTCGAGTACGCTTATGGCGCGGTGAAAGGCCGCAAGGCCCGCACCGGCTACTTCAACTTTCTGGTGAACATCACCCCGGATTGCGACTGCGCCTCCTGGTCCGACGCCCCCATCGTGCCCGACATCGGCATTCTTGCCTCCTCGGACCCCGTGGCCATTGACAAAGCCTGCCTTGATCTGGTGAATCAACAGTCCGGCTTGTCCGGTTCGCTCTTAAGCGCCAACCACGGTCCGGGCGAACACAAGTTTCAGGCCCTTTGGAAGCACACCATGGGCGATCTCCAGCTGACCTACGCCGAGGAGATCGGCCTGGGCACTCAGAGGTACGAACTCCACGAAGTATAGGGCCACCACGCCTGTTTGTGCCTGCAAGCCGCACGTCTGACCTTGCGATCCATGCCCTGCCGTTAAAGGAGGGCATGCGGGCAATCCCATTCACCCCCGCGGTGTGGAAGCTCTGGTATTCGCTCCAGGCTTCCCCGCCTTCTCCCCAGGGAAGGACTGAAGCATGAACAGAGGTTGGATCGTCACATTCTCGGGCATGGGCTTAAACATCGCCCTGGGCGTGCTCTACGCCTGGAGCGTCTTCGCCAAGCAGCTCACGGAACCCTTGGCAGCCGGAGGGTTCGGCTGGAACAAGACCCTGGCGTCTTTGCCGTATACCACGGCCATCGCGGTTTTCGCGGTCATGATGATCCCGGCCGGACGGCTCCAGGACAGGTTCGGCCCACGGCTGGTGGCCACGTCCGGGGCGCTGTTGACCGGACTCGGCCTGATGGTGGCCGGGTTGGCCACTCCGGAAGCTTCCCTCCCCGCGCTGCTCGGGTTCGGCGTATTGGCCGGGGCCGGCATCGGCCTGGGCTATTCGTCCACCACCCCGGCGGCGGTGAAGTGGTTCCCGCCCGAGAGAAAAGGCCTCATCACCGGTCTGGTGGTCAGCGGATTCGGCGTGGCACCGGTTATCATAGCGCCGTTGTCCAACTATCTGCTGGGCGAGTATGGGGTTGGAAAATCCTTCATGATCCTGGGGGCGGCCTTCGCAGTGTTCGCAGGCCTGCTCGCCCAGATGCTGGTCAATCCGGCTGTGGCCGCCACGTCGGCAAAGACGTCTGGCCGGGCCGCGCCCGCTTCCGGTTCCTGGCGGGACATGCTTGGCACCGCGAAGTTTTATATCCTCTGGCTCCAATACGCCTGTGCGGCCATGGCCGGTCTCATGATCATCGGCCACCTCTCCCGGATCGTGGCCACCCAGTCCGGAGGCGCGGTCAAGGCGGGCTACCTGTTCGTGGGCGTGCTGGCCGTGTTCAACGCCTCGGGCAGGATCGTGGCGGGCATCGTCTCGGACAAGATCGGACGCGTCTGGACCATCGCCCTGGTCTGCGTGATGCAGGCGGCCACCATGAGTTTCTTCGGCTCCTTCGCCACCAGCGAGGCCTTCTTCATTGGGGCGTCCCTGGTGGGATTCAGCTACGGGGCGTGCCTGTCGCTTTTCCCGGCTGTGACCGCGGACAACTGGGGCACGGCCAATTTCGGGCTCAACTACGGAATAATTTTCACGGCCTGGGGCGTGGGCGGGGTTTTCGGCCCGCTGCTGGCCGGAAGGATTGCCGATTCCACAGGCTCCTACACCGCGGCCTACGAGGTGGCGTCCATGCTGATGATCGCCGCCGCCCTCTTGAGCCTTGTCCTCAAATATTTGCAGAAGCGGAAAGGGGCGGTCCCGGCCTAGGCCGACGGCTGCTCAATGGGGTGCTTTTTCAGAAGAACCCCGCGTTACAACATTCAACCCGAGACCAAAGGACGTACGAAGGACTCACGAATGGATCAGAAAACAGCCAATCCAGCCCCGGTGGGGCTGCTCGGCTTCGGCATGACCACAATCCTGCTCAACATCCACAATGCCGGCTTCTTTCCCGTAAGCGCCATGATACTGGCCATGGGAATCTTCTACGGCGGCATCGCCCAGGTTATCGCGGGCATACTCGAATACAAGAAGGGCAACACCTTCGCCTACACGGCCTTCGTAAGCTACGGCATGTTCTGGCTGACCCTGGTGTTTCTCATCGTGGCCCCCAAATGGGGCATCACGCCGCCCACGGAACACGCCTTCATGGGCTGGTATCTGTTCGTGTGGGGCGTTTTCACCCTGTTCATGTTCATCGGCACCTTGAACAAAGGCCCTGTGCTCAAGTTCATCTTCGGCTCGCTCACCGTGCTCTTCTTCCTTCTGGCAGTGCGGGACTGGACCGGGTCGCAGCTTGTGGGAACCATCGCCGGATGGGAGGGCATCGTCTGCGGTGCTTCAGCTTTCTACCTCGGCGTGGCCGAGGTCCTGGAGGAGGCGCGCGGCCGCAAGATACTGCCGTTCTAGCACCGCATCATGGTTAGCCTGCGCTCGTCGCATGCTCCCATGAGCGGACTTTGAAAACCCAATACATGCTCCTCAGGACGCCCCGCCAGCCGACTCCCGGGCGGGGCGTCCTCTCTTCAGGGCACCGGTGCCTGCGGCCCTCGACTCCCGGAGGCCCCCATGCTAGAGGCCCCGAAAAAAGGGGAGTGCTTAAAGGTATTTCTCTTTTCCGCCCGGTTTGTCCTTTGATGGTCAAAGGCCATTTCCCCCCGGGCGGTTTTTGCACCACCACACTACGGAGCACGCCGTGGACAAGATACAGGACAAGGCCTTGCAGGTGGCCAAGGAGATCGTGGTCAAGTTCGTTGAGACCGGGCGCATCTCCCCATCCAACTTCACCGACCATTTTTCGCGGATATACCTGGAAGTGTTGCGCACCATAAGCGAACACACACCCTACCCTGGCCCGCCCAAAGACCTGGACTAGCCGATGAGTTCGGATCATGGCCAGCGCGTGGCATCCATGTTCGGGCGCATCGCGGGCTGGTACGACTTTCTCAACCACTTTCTGAGCCTGGGCCTGGATATCCTCTGGCGAAAACGCCTGGTTGACCATCTGAACCTGCCTCTAGGCCGTAAAAGCCGCCTGCTTGACCTGGCGGCCGGAACCCTGGACGTGTCCCTGGAGGCGTCCGGCAGGCATCCCCAATGCCGCATCGCGGCAACAGACTTCTGCCTTCCCATGCTCACCACGGGCAAGGCGAAGCTCACACGCAAAGGCGTCACCGCCATCGACCCGGTCCAGGCCGACGGGCGCGTCCTGCCCTTTTCGGAAAACAGTTTCGAGGCGGCCAGCATCGCCTTCGGCATCCGCAACATCAAGCCGCGAAGCGAGGCCTATGCGGAGCTTCTGCGTGTGCTCAAGCCGGGCGGGAGATTGTGCATTCTGGAGTTCGGGTCAGGCAGGCAGCGCATTCTGGGGGGAATCTACAATTTCTACCTGAACCAGCTGCTCCCGGCCATAGGCCGCCTTTTTTCCAAGGACGACGGGGCCTACAAGTATCTGGCTGACACTATCATGGAGTTCCCGGACGCGGACAACCTGGCCAAGGAGCTGCGCGACGCCGGGTTCATGGACGTTTTTTGGGAGAAACTGGCTTTCGGAATCGTGGTCATCCACGTGGGAGTGAAAAAAACCTAGACCAAAGCATCAGTGCTTCATCAGCCAGACCAGCACCAGACCGATGGTCATGGAACTGGCGCCGATGAGGCGCAGCGGCCTGGGTCCCATGGCGGATAACGTCCGAAGAACCTTCGGCATTTTTTCAGCGAAGAGAAAATACGGCATACCCTCTATGACCAAGGCTATGCCCAGTGCCATGGCGATGAGCTTCCAGTCGATGTTCATGCGCCCAAACTAGTCCCGGTCCGGGCTTCTGTCCAGCCCGCTTGATGCCGGGGGGAAAGTCCGGTAGTGACGCTTCTCCCGGGAGAGTATTTGGAGGATGCTTTGGTCACGTTTGAAGCATTGAAATCCGGCCAGGCCAAAATCGCGGTCGTGGGCCTTGGCTATGTGGGCCTGCCGCTGGCGGTGGCCCTTGCCGAACATTTTTCCGTGGTGGGATTCGACATCTCACAAAAACGCATCGAGCGCCTCCGCGCGGGCTTCGACGACACAGGTGAAGTCGAGGCCCAGGCATTGTCGAACGTGTCCGTCGAGTACACGCACGACCCGGCCAAGCTCGCGGAGTGCAGGCTCATCATCGTCGCCGTCCCGACCCCCATCGATTCCCACCGCAGTCCGGACCTCACCCCGGTCCGTTCCGCGTCCGTCACCGTGGGCAAGAACTTGAAGCCCGGCAGCGTGGTCGTCTTCGAGTCCACCGTGTACCCGGGGCTGACCGAGGAAGTGTGCCTGCCCCTTCTCGAAGAGCATTCTGGGCTCACCGGAGGCCAAGATTTCTTCATCGGCTACTCCCCGGAACGCATCAACCCCGGCGACAAGGTCAACACCCTGACCACCATCGTGAAGGTGGTGGCCGGACAGACGGACGCCGTGCGCGAGATGCTGTGCGCGGTGTACGGCACTGTGGTGAGCGCCGGAGTGCACAGGGCCAGCTCCATCAAGGTGGCCGAAGCCTCCAAGGTGATCGAGAACACCCAGCGGGACTTGAACATCGCCCTCATGAACGAGCTGGCGATCATCTGCGAGAAAGTGGGGATCGATACCCTGGAGGTGTTGGAAGCGGCCGGATCCAAATGGAACTTCCTGCCGTTTCGGCCTGGTTTGGTCGGAGGCCACTGCATAGGAGTCGACCCCTACTACCTGACTTTTCTGGCGGAAGGCCTGGGCCTGCACCCGCAGGTGATCCTGGCCGGACGGCGCATCAACGACTCCATGGGAAAGCACGTGGCAGAGGTGTGCATCAAGCGCCTGATCGCGGCCAAGCGTCCCATCAGCGGCGCCACGGTGGGCATTTTGGGACTCACTTTCAAGGAGAATGTCCCCGATCTGCGCAACACCAAGGTAGTGGACGTTATCCGGGAACTGGAGGAATACGGTGTCCGGGTGATCGTGCACGATCCCATGGCCGACCCCGAGGAAGCCATGCATGAGTACGGGCTCACGCTCTCGCCCCTTAGTGCCTTCACGGGGCTTGAGGCGCTCATTGTGGCCGTTGGCCACCAGGCATATAAGGACATGCCCTTGGCTTCTCTCGCCTCCCGCTTCGCCTCGAAGAGCGGCGGTCTGGTGATGGACATCCGGGGCACCCTGGACAAATCTTCAGTTTCAGACGCGGGACTCTCTTACTGGAGGCTGTAGCGTGGTACAGATACCTCGCCTCAACTGCGCGGGCGATTGCTGAAAGGGCTTTCTGGAAGCGAGTTCGCTTCTCAAAGCTCTTGATAGCGGCGGGGTAATCGAAGTGGAGATTTGCCTGGACCAGCGCCGCAAGCTCGAGCTGGTGGCCGCCCACCGCCAGTCCGACATTGCCCAGTTGTGCGATATCGGCGACGGAAAATTCGTGGCCCTGGTCAGGAAGCGCTGAAATGCCCCTGGCTTTGGTCACGGCCACGGCCGCCGAGATGCGCTCCGCCCTTGCCGGCCTTGCCGTGGACGCGAGCATTCCTGGCCGGGGAGTAAGCCCGGCCCGTATTTGCGGCCGCGACATGCTCCTGGTGGTTACCGGCGTCGGCCCTGTGAACGCCGCTCTGGAGACCGGAGCCTGTCTGGACCGGTACGGCATTGCCGGAGTTCTCAATGCCGGTGTGGCCGGCAGTTTCGATTTGAAACGGGCGCCACTTCGCTCTGTAGCGGTTGCCACCGCGGAGGTGTATGCCGAATACGGCGTCGTGGATGACGGCGGTTTGGCCAGCACGGCGCGATTCGCATTCCCGCAGTGGGAGAAGGGCGCGCTACGAGTGGCGCAGCGCCTGGAACTCAGCCCGGAGGATGCGGCTAAGGACATGACGCTTTGCCTGCCGCAAGGCGCGGTTTTCGGGACCGGCCTGACCGTGGCCGGGGTGACGGGGACACCAATGAGGGCACAGGCGCTTTCGGCACTCCACGGAGCGCTCACGGAAAGCATGGAAGGGTTCGCCTTGGCTTTGGCTTGCGTAACGAGGGGCTTGCCTTTTTTGGAAGTCCGGACCATCTCAAACGGCGTAGGGGAAGCGGACCGAACCAATTGGAAGCTCAACGAGGCCATGACCGGCCTGGGGACGGTGCTGGCCGGCATGCTGTCCGGCGGGCCTGCATAAACCGGGGCATACCCGTGAAGATCATATCATCATGAATTCATTCGCCACATATCTGGAACGAGAGCTTCCCAAGATCGAAGACTGCCTGCGACGCCACGTGGCGGAGCTCAACCCGTACGTACGGCCCACCGCCGAACACGTCCTCAAGGCGGGAGGCAAGCGCCTGCGCCCCCTGCTGACCATCCTGACCGCCAGAGCCCTCGGATATTCCAGAGAGGACATATATCCCCTGGCCTGCTCGCTGGAACTGTTGCACTCGGCCACCCTGCTTCACGACGACATTCTGGACGGCGCCTCGCTTCGCCGGGGACAACCAGCGGCGCACACCCTGTTTGGGACCACCCACACCATTCTGGCGGGCGATGTGCTCCTGGCCCTGGCCAACACCATGGTGGCCTCCTATGACAAGCCCGTCCTCACGGCCTGCCTTTCAGACGCCATCATGCGCACGGTGAGCGGCGAAATCCAGGAAATCTCCCACATCCGCGACGTTGACCTCACCATGTCGGACTATCTTGAGATCATCATCGGCAAGACAGCCTGCCTCATCCAGTCCGCCTGCCAGGCCGGCGCCCTTCTGGCCGATGCTGAACCTTCCCGGGTAAAAGCCGCCTCCGAATTCGGCATGAACCTGGGCGTGGCCTTTCAGTTGGTGGATGATGCTCTGGACTATACCTCCCCCAAAGAAGTCTCTGGAAAGCCCAAAGGGTCTGACATACGCGAAGGGAAACTCACCCTGCCCCTTATTCTTCATATCCAGAATCTTTCGCAAGAAGAGCAAAAAGTATTTACAAAGGCGTTCAAAGAGAACACATTAACAGAAGATGCGCTGGAGTCTGCCCTGCTGGCTGTAACCACCAGCGGCTATGCGGACAAGACCAGGGACATGGCCGTCTCTTACTTGGACAGAGCCAAGCAATGCCTGGACGCTTTCCCCGCCACGGAAGAGACGGAGCTTTTGTACACTGCGTTGGAGGGGATGGCCCGGCGAGACAAATAACTTCAACCCCGTAGTGACATGACCACTCCCATCGCGTCTCTACGCCAATGCATGAAGATCACCTTCCCGCCGGTGATGCTTCAGCTCTTGGAAGAAGCGGTTAAGCCCACAGCCGACTTCGATACCATCTCGAAAATCCTGGGCATGGACCCGATTCTCACCGCCACGGTGCTCACCTTGGCGAATTCTCCCTATTACGGTTCTGGGCAGAAGGTCACTGACCTCAATCGTGCGGCAACCATCCTCGGAACCAAGGAGATTCTCAAGCTCGCCCTGTCCGTCACCTACCAAAAACACCTGCACAAGGCCTTCGAGCAACGCGGCATCGACTTCTTCGCCAACTGGCGCCTGACCATCTGGTCGGCAATTGCGGCGGAACTCCTGGCGGAGCGCCTCTGCCCGGATATGGCGGACCAAGCCTACCTCTCCG